>JAGLWJ010000294.1 GCA_023133475.1 Phycisphaerae bacterium
AAGTACGCTTCCGCCGGATGAACCAGAATTACCTTCAGACGACGCCGGCCCTCCCGAGCCGGTCTCGTCTGACCGCTGCTCCGAACCTCTCCCGAGGAGCCGGCCCAGGGCAGACGGGGATTCTCACCCCCGTCCGCCCGGCCGACCGCATCATCAACATGAGAAAACGCACGTCGCCGCTTTCGTCGTCGGTTTCATGCCCGGCACCACCCGTAAGCACCCGAACGGGCCGCCACTGCCTTGCAGCGGACACCGTCGCGCTCCCGCGAGCTTCTACTTGCGGCACACTCCCAGACTTGGGCGTTTGAATCACCTGCCTGACACAGCAGGCACCGAGCATCACCCCGGCAGCCCAAGCCCTTCCTCGGTTAGCAATACTCTTCACGCAGCCGGTCACGTCGCTTGACCAAATGGCCGTATGTCCGGGGCTCCCGCTCCGGCATAGTCTCCGCGCGCCACAGGCGCACGATTTCGGGGGGCAGAACCTAGAAGCTCCCCCTTACCCACCAGCCAAGGTCTTTCTAACGCGGTTCGGCACCGTCTCCGACTGCGTTCACCGTCAAGGGCTTGATGCCCCTTTCATGGTTGAGCTATTCACCGTCGGCTTTTTCGGCCGATCGCCGAGCGTTGTCATGCGCCCGATTGCGTACGTCGCCGCACGCAAGCTCCCCACGACGGCCAAGGTTGAACGAACCTGACGGGACTCTCACCCGATTCGCCGAAATGGCTGTGGTCCGAACCCCCTGGGGGGATTAGCTGCATCAGCAGCGTCACCCACTTCGAGCACTGCGGCTGAGCCGAAGCTCAGTCTGTCCCGATCGCCCGGTTTCCGGGCACCGGCTATGGGATAGAACCTGTAGATTGACTCGTTGACGAGGTTTACTTACAGGAGCCTCCCTCGAACCGGACAAGCGTGTCTCCACGCATCCGGCTCTACGTGCCTCCAGCTTGACGGGTGATATGACCGTCCTCTTAGCCCGGCTGGTGAGGCCGGGTTTACCGAGCGCTGGAGCTCACATCGATGACGCCAGACGATGCGCGTTTGCGCTGCTGGCGACAGTGAAACATCGTTTCACAAACCCAGAATAGCGCATTCAGACGAGCTAGTCACGCTCCGCTCCTGCCTCTGTCCACCAACCTTCGCAACGTCGAATCTAGCCTCCTCGGCTCCGTCCAGGCTTGTTCCGCATCCTCCTTCGCTCCGAGCCATCGGCCCCCGCAGCCTGCGGCCCGCTTTCGGCCTCCGTCGCGGCAGCGGTCGCCGCCAGGCCTTCGGCCTGTCACGCCCGCCGCTTGCTCCTCCGACCTGAGCCCGTCGACCTCTCCGCTCGTGTCCTCCACGGCGGGATTTTCGTTCGCCAACACGTCGTGAACGAAACGAAAACCCCTTTTCTTTGGAGGACACAAGATGAAAGCAGAACAAGCCAAGAAACTCGCCGAGCAAGGAATCGCCGACCTCGCCGCCGCCCTGGAACAGGGCAAGAGCGCGGCTTTGGAGACATATCTCCGGACTATGGCCAAGTTCCACCATTACAGTTTCGGTAACTGCATGCTGATCACCCTGCAGCGGCCGGACGCGACGCACGTCGCCGGCTTCCAGGCATGGAAGAAGCTCAAGCGATACGTTAAGCGGGGCGAAAAGGGCATCGTGATCATCGCCCCCATGGTCATCCGTCCGAAAGAAGGTGAGCAGCCCGACGACAACACCGACGAGCGCTCCCGCCTGTGATTCAGGGCCGTCCACGTGTTCGACCTCAGCCAGACGGATGGCGAGCCGGTACCCGAATTTGCCCGCATGACGGGCGACCCACGCGGCCACTTCAGGCAGCTTATGAATTATGCAACCAACCACCAAGGCATCGGCGTTGTGTTCGACCATCTTCCGCCCGGCGTTGACGGCGAATCCTCAGGTGGGGTCCTCCGCCTCCGAGTCGGGCTCGGGCCGGCAGGTGAATTTCACGTACTCGCTCACGAGCTCGCCCATGAGATGCTCCACAAGGTCGCTGACGACCGGCCCCAATCGAAGACGATCCGGGAAACCGAGGCTGAAGCCGTCGCGTTTGTCGTTTGCGAAGCCATCGGGCTCGACACGAACACGGCCGCGAGCGACTACATCCAACTCTACGCTGGTGGCAAGGACACGCTTGCGCAGTCGCTCGACCGAATCCAACGAACCGCCGCAACGATCATCGAAGCTGTTACAGCAGATCAGTGACCGGCCATCGCCTGCGGCTCGGGACCCTGTCGGCCGTCGCTCATCCTGTTCGAGCGAAGCGAGTTGGCGACGGGCGATAGGGTGAGACGCTGGCCCTGCCTGCGGACGGGCTCCCAGAGGTCCGAGCAACAACGGCATGAACCACTCAGCGTCCCGTGTGTGCCAGCGGCACCGCCCTCATTGCAGCGATGAAACTGCCGGCGAGCTTGGCTTCAAACGCTTTCCTCTGGGCCTCGTGGCCCTTGCCGTTGCTGGGCAGTTTCATAGGCCCCAGGCGTTGTGCTTCTCGCTCGATTGACTCCAGCCCGTGCTCGGCCGCTCGAAGAAGTGCCCTCACTATGTGGCTCGCGCTGAGCCGGCTTCCCGTGACTTGTCGATAGATGGAAACCAGGGTCGCCAAGGTGGCGTCCGTCTCGGGAGCCAGGACGAACTCTCGCTTGATGGGGGATGGTCGCGCAGCCTCACCTTGGCCTGAGACCAGAGAGATACCGACCGCTTGGAAGGAGGCAGAGGACGCCCCTGATGGCGACGAACATGGTAAAAGCGCCCTGGCGACGGCCCCCCTGTCGAGGAGCCGCGCGACAGAACTCGTTGGCGGAGGATCTGTCAGTGTCTTTGGCATGATCACGATTCCCCACAGGCACTGACGAGCTCGTCGGCGAATCGAACCGTGGCCTGATCAACTTGCGCCTGATACGGCGGTAGCGTGCCCGCGAGAAACTCGTCTCGATTGAGGACACGATGCTCCAACTCCGCAGCCAACTGGCGATACTGCCGCGCAGCCGCAACGCGGTTGAACTTCGGGATCTGGAACAATGTCTTGCCCTTGCCGGACAGCGTCGGGATGATCACGGCCTGAGAGATCGTGGTCTCGAACCGCCGGCCAGGCATCGCATCGTTGACCACGGCGTCGAGTTCGGCCTTCAGCCGTGTCGCGCGCCCGTCTACGTTTGTGAACACAACGCCAAGCACCTCAAGTTCCGGGTTCCGATGCGCCCGTACGTCTGCGATGTCGTTGAAAGCCTCACTCAGGCCGCCAAGCGACAGCGGGTGAGGAAATGCCGACAGCAAGAACCACTCTGATGATGCATATGACGCTACGGTCGTCGTCGCGGCGGCCGAGGGCGGCGTATCCAGAAAGATGAAATCGTATAGCTGCCTCGCCAAGCTCAAGGGGCGGTCAAGGATGCATGTTCGGTCGATGAACTTCGAGATCAACGTGTCCAACTCCGATAGCTGCGGGCGCGACGCGATAAGATGCAAGCCACGCGGCAGGTTCTCCGTCACTGCCAGGCTCCGGACGGTTTCCTCCGTGGTCAGCAATTCAAGCGAACCGGCGAAGCTGTTCTCGGGAACGCCGAGATGGCGCGTCGCACCGGCGGCCGGATCCAAGTCGATAACGAGGCACCGACGACCCTCCAGCCCGAGAGCAGCTGCCAGATGCACGCTGTTCGTTGTCTTCCCGATTCCACCCTTCTGATTCCCCACAGCGATTACGATTCCAAGCGGTATTTGACTGTTCATGTAAATCCCCCCTCGTGTTTGTCGATGCAAATCGGCGTTTCACGCATCGCGACGGACGATGCGCTGGCAGGCCTTCCCGATGGCGGGAAGTCGCCCCTGCCGAACGCCCTCAACTGACTTCTACCTCAGATCGACCACTGAGCGCAAGCCCCGAATGATACGCGGAAAATCTGGCGGCTCGATACGCCGTGCGCGCCTACCAGCACACAACGTGGAATCCCGATGGCAGGACATCCCGACATCCGGCTGTTGCCGATTCGAAGTTCCCACTTGTGAACTGGGGCATTTTCGATCTACGTTGGCGGGAGCGGTGCGCATCGTGCGTGCACGTGCGGCCGTCATAAAGGACCGTGACATAGAGTAATGAGGTGAGCCGACGGAAACCGGAAGCTTCGGAGCGACCTGCGGCGGTCGCTCGCTTCCGAGGCACCAATCAGGTTGACCGGTCATCGCGTTCGTGTGCGACAGTGACGTGGCAATCCTGTCGTAGCGCAGAACGCGCTTCCTGTCAACGTGCATCTCCAACGTGCCGGAATCATGCGGGCTTCTCCAGCTCCGCGCTCGCCACCGGGCAACGCAGGCACCCGTGAAGCGCCTGCTTCTCGATTGGGGGACAGGATGACGCAAGCGTACAAGAAGCAAACGGACAGTTTCGACAACTTGAGGAGAATGGCACGGAAGCCCGCCGGCGGTTTCTGCTTCATGCCGGCAGGAGTTCTGCTGGCCGCCTGGTGGGTCTTCAAGACAGAGAGAATCCGTCTGTTAGACCTCCGGGTATGGCTCGCATGTTTTGAGCTCGTAGCTCGCCGCTGCCGGCTCCAGAAAGGTCGATTGCCGCGCTATCACTGGCGTGAAATCCAGGCGTTGACTGGTCTTTCCGACGCGGGACATGTTCGACGGGCGGTACGCCGGCTGCAGGAGGTTGGCTTACTCCGGTGGGACGAGACGCGGATCACCTTCCCCGCATCCGCCCAGGACGTGCGAGTTGCCCATGCAGACACGATGTACGCATGGATACGGACCGTGCCCAACCGGCGACGGAAGGTGCCCGTGCCCCGGCGACTGTTGCTCTATTTGGCTCGCTCTCAGCGTCGAGTCCTCATCGCCACAGCGCTCGGTCACATGCTCCGGTGCATGTACTACCGACAGAGGCAGTGCGTTTCGGGCGGCCGCTGCAAGGCCTCATGGATTGCGGAAGTTTTCCAGGTGGATGAGCGCACCGTCAAGGACGCCAGGCGGTCCCTGATTTTCGCCGGCTGGCTCATTCCGCAAGAATCACCGCAATGGGCCATGAACCGATGGGGCCTGGCTGTCGTCATCAACCTGTCGTGGGAGGCGCCTCGATCGACGAGACGTGCCAAATCCCCACGCCGTTCCGGCAGAATCGTCACCGGATCCCCACCCCCTTATGAAAACAGGAAACTCTCTTCGAGATCAAGAAACCAGAAACCCGCCAGCGGGCCGGCCTGGGGTTCAAAGAACAAAAGACGCCTTTGGCCGTCCACGCTTCGGCACCTCGCCCAAAGCGATTTGAAGGACTCAGCCAGATTGCAGGCGCTCTTTACGCAGGCCGCAGATAGTGGACTCGTCAGGCCAACGGAGTCGCAGCGCCTGGACTTCTTCGCCGTGGCGGAGCACGCGCTGCGAACTGCGGAGCGGAACCCCTGCGGCCTGTTTTTCTCAGTGATTCGCGCGGGTTGGTGGCATCACATCAGCCAGGATGACGAAGATCGAGCCCGGTCAAGACTCCGCCGTCTGGACGAGATGCGACCGCGAACACGCGAGGCCATCGCCGCATGAATGCAGAATGCGAATCAGGGGGAGGACATGCCAACAGTCACCATAGAGCTCTTCGACGAGACCGTCCGAAACACTGAACATCCCGAAGCGGTGCGATTCCGCCTCGTGCTGCGGGAAATCGCGGTCGAATACGGCACGCAGGTGGATCGCTTCGAGGTCGAGAACGGCGTTGTCACCTTCCGCGTTGGGAGCAAGGAAATGTGCGCCGCGATC
>JAGLWJ010000295.1 GCA_023133475.1 Phycisphaerae bacterium
GAAGTACGCTTTAGTCGGATGAACCCTTTTTATTGCCTACTTCTCGCGATACTGGAGCACTTCGTGAGCGTGGAATGCTTTTTCGTCCTTCGTCATCTTCTCGAAGTCGAAAGCTTTGGTCTCATCGTATGTGGGGCTCTTCTTGTTATGGCAGCAGGTGCAGATTTCAGGCACGATCTTGATCATGCCGACCGCCATCATCTCCTCGAACTTGTACTTTTTTTGCTCTTTCTTGATGGATTTCTTCAGCGCCTTGTATCCCTTGCCCGGTGCCCCGTGGCAGGATTCGCAACCGACGCCCTCGAGCTTGGCCATTTTTTTGACAGCCTTCTCGTCAGCAGGATCGGGGACGGCATATCCGCCGTTCGTGCCGTACCCGGTGGTATGGCAAGCCAGGCAGGACTTGTCGGTGGTGTAGTCCTTGGCAGGATCGAGCTTGAATTTCACCTTGGCTTCCTTGACGATGCCGGGCTTGAGCAGATCGAAAGACTTGGCGTGGGCAGTCTCCGCCCAGGACTTGTACGCCTTCGAGTGACACATTTTGCACTTCTTGCTGCCGCCGAACTTCACATCCTTGTCCGGCAGAGCAGCCATCGACAGAGACCCCGCCGCCGCAACGGAGGCTTCACCGCCGGCAACCGCATCGGCACCGCCGAATTGGAATACCAGGCCGATCGCCATACCCACAACCGCTATTGACACTGCAATTTTGGCTTTCATGTTCATTCCCTCGACAAAAGTAACCATACCTCCAAAACACACACCCAACCAATCCCCCATTACAATCGTTGGGTGGGGTTTGTCAACCGTCTGCGGAGAATTGAGAATTGAGAATGGAGAAGCGCAGCGGCAACCACCGCATTTCTCAATTCTCTGCGTACTCCGCGGTGAATTAGTTTGTGGCTGGGTTACCATTGCCGGCTACGGGCGGTAGGGCGTATGGGGCTTTCCCGGCGGGTTGGTTGCGGCCGGCGCCCCGGGGATTGGGCGGAGCGTTCCTGGTCCTCCGCCGCCATGTGTGCGGCTTCGACTGCGATGTAGTCGTCGGTGGTGTGTTGAGGGGCGGTTGCTTCGCAGCCCTGCGAGGTCGGGTGAGGCTGGTAGGGTTCACGGTGTCCCGTGCAACCGGCAGCCGTAAACAACGCAAGCACACCTGCTGCCTTGCGGGCAATACTCCATAAGTCGGCCTGGCAAAGGATTCGCACAGTGTTCGCCCTCTCGGTCGGTCCCGATCCTTTTTAATTGAATTTCGGGCATGAGTCCAGTAGGGTGGGTGGAAACTCGCGGAGCGAGGTGGAACCCACCATTCAGACGAGGAAGGCGGGTGAAACCCGCCCTACATCCGGGCAGCATCGCCAAGCCCGCATTTTCTCAATTCTCCATTCTCAATTCATCACGTTCCCATCCCCCTATTTTCCATTTTTCATTTTCAATTTTCCATTTCCTGCGTGCTCCGCGGTGAATTAGAGGCGATCGCCTCGCCGTCGTGACCCTCTTGCGGATAAGGTTTGTCGGGGGTACTATTTACAGGTGTTCATCTGATTGAGTTTTCGGCGGGTCGCTAAGGCAAGTTATCATGCACTAAAGGAGCGAATGCTATGGGTATCATGCGAATAGGCCAATGGCTGTTGGTTGGGGCGTTTTTGGGCATTGTGCCCCTTGTCGGGTGCGACAGCGTCCCGGTGGGGGACATCGTGGACATCATCGATGTCATCGATGGCGTCGATGGCGTCGATGGCGTGATTCCCGATGAAGACCTCTTCGAGTTCGAGGTATTCGCCACCAATACCGGCGGAGCTTCGGGGTTTGCCCTGCGGCCCTCGGACAACGCGGTGTTTATTCTCAACAAGGATGGGCTGTTCGGGCCGATCCAGAAAGACGATGATGTCTCGACGATGGCTCCTATTGGGGCGACCACGTTGGCAGACCCCGAGTTCTTCGACTTGGAGCAAAGCTCGCTGGTGATGGCGATTACCAACTCGGGCGAGTTCTGGATTGCGTCTCCATGTTGCTCGACAATGGCTATCGTCGGGCCGGAGGGTGGCGAGGCTGAAGCGTTTATTGGGCTGTTGGAAGGGCCTGACCAAGGCAACCCCTCCAACGTCAAACCCGAGACCATGGTTATCGTTCCGGAAGGGTTTGATGGGCCTCAGATCGACCCCGGGAACCTGCTGGTGGGGCGGGAGAGCACCTTCTCGGACCTGTCCGCCATCAACGTCGAAGGCAACCGCGAGGTGGTGCCCAGGATCGACAACCCCGACGAGCTGGAGAACCCTGACGACTTCCTCAACCGTTTGTCTCATCATCTGGCTTTTGGCCCGGACGGGACGCTTTACGGTTCTCGGGGGCTGGCGGGGGCTTTGCTGTCGGGCATGCAGACCATCGACACGGACGGGCGCCCGCACGAGCTGCCGGGCACGCTGGGGCTTTCCGCCGATTCGTTTGTGGTCCTGGACAACGGCGACATCGTCATCAGCGGAGCCTATCATCCGCAAGGGGAAAGCCGAATCCTGGGCATATTGCTGTGGTCCGCGGATACCCAGTCGATCACGATGGGCTTGCCCATTTCCGACAGTGAGTATTCCGAAGACAACGAGCTGGTCATCGCCCCGGACGGCACCATTTACATGGCGCTTCCCGATCGCAACGAGATCGTGCGGGTGATCGACAAGCGTTAGACAAGTAGGGCAGGTTAAAAACCTGCCGTCATGGGCGATGAATGGGTTAGTTTCCCGTAGGGTGGGTGGAGCTTCGCGGAGCGGAGCGCAACCCACCACACCGATTCATAAGTCCAAAGTCAGAAACCAGTCTGACTTTGGACTTTGGACTTTGGACTCGTCCCTGGTTGGTGGGTTCCACCTCGCTCCGCGAGGTTCCACCCACCCTACATTTGGTGTCTTGCTTACTTTTTGGTAGGATACCTAATTGCCAATTCTATAATAGGTGAGGTGGACAATGAGTTTGACCCGTATCAATCGCACAATGGTCTCATCCCCGCAGTGTTATCGTGGGTTTACGCTGGTGGAGCTACTGGTGGTGATCAGTATCATCGCCCTGCTGATTAGCGTGCTGTTGCCTTCGCTGTCCAAGGCCCGAAAACAAACCCAGGCGGTGAAGTGCCTCAGCCGATGTCACCAGTTGGGGGTGGGCATGACGTTGTATCTTGTTGAATACGACGTCTATCCGCCCCATCAGGTTTTTCTGGAAAGGATCGATCCCGAGACCGGCAAGAAAAAGCGCGTCCGCTGGTTCAACGCGATGGCTAACCTTTTGAATACCAACGAGAAGGACACCGATAGGGTGCAAAGTTGCCCCTCCGTCCCCAACTGGGTGGTCGGGCGAAACAACTCGTATGGGTACAACTACAAGTACATCGGCAGCTATCGCGGCAACATGTGCACCGAGAACCCCTTCTATCCCTTCGAGCGTTTCCCGGTCAAGAACCTCCGTTGCCCGACCAAAACCATTGCCTTCGCCGACACCGACGGCACCGGATGGTTGCACGACCATAACAACGACTTCGAGGGCGACAACTGGAAGGACCCGCTCGGCATCGGCAATCACGGGTACGTTTTGGACCCCACTTTCATTCCGGTCTGGAGCGATCAAACCTGGAGCGGCCCACCGGACGACCCGGAATATGAATCCTATGCGTGGCATGACTGGCGGACGTATCTTTCCGAGCGTCATCTAGGCCGCTCGGCGGCGGTCTTCTGCGATGGGCATGGTGAAATGGTCGACCCGCGTGTCGCTTACTGGGATAACTCGATGTGGAACGGGCTCGGAGTGGATCCGATGCGCATTCTTTCCGACAGCGAGACGCACGATGCCGACCCCACCCACACACATCACCCGCTCTATGACATGGACCCGCACGATACCACCAGGCGAGCGCCGAGTTCGACCCAGAATCAGCAACTACCGATGCGCTATCCGGAGCTGGGCCTGTAAGACGCAGGCCTACGCAAGTATAGGCCAAGGGGGGAATGTTCAGTAAACCCGTATGCGGAATAGCGTGGTTTTCGTGGCGGCAGGTTGGCATTTAGAATGCGAGGAGAAAGTATCATGCTCAAGTATGTGTTGATGGCAGCGGTGGCCCTGAGTGTGGTCTCCGTGCCGGCTCTGGCTGGAGGGGGGTGCCTGTGTTGGATGGATGATGGGAGCGCATCCGAATGCCACATTGTGGCCGACGAGGCGGAATGTGCCCAGAAATGTGCCGGCTACGACGGGGGGGCGACCGGGTATAGGTACTTCCCCGAGGGCGAATATGGCACGCCTAGCTGTGAGGGGCCTGATGGGATATGCCTGGTCACCCGCGAGCCGGACGAGGACGACCTGGACTCCAATGGAAACACGACCGAAACAATCCGGTGGCGTTACGTGGTGGTGGTCGGTGGTAAGGGCGAGTGCGATGATGGGGAGAAGTGCAAGGTTGAAAATGGCGTATGCAAGCTGTGGCACCAATTGCATAGAGGCTGGAAAGACGCAGAGCACGACTGAGAGCCCTGCCTGCCGCTGGGCAGCGGCTACTGGGTATCAAATGGCACTGGTTGTGAATGTGCGGAGGTGGATCAAAATGGCTACCCGGGTGCCGACTCCGTCAACTACCACTATTGGTGCTGGTGTAGATGCAACACCTACTCCTCGTACCATTCCACCGAAGATCCGGGAGACACGGAGCCACCCGACGGCACGTGGGTCGAGACCGGCCCACACGGCGTGCCGTGCCCAACCGACGAGGGCGGCATCGTTTGGCACGCAAAGAAGAATCTGTACGTGTCGTCCAATGAAAAGGAGTGGACCGTTGAATTAACCGGGAAGAGCGCCGACAAGTATGGGCTGGGGAGCGTCACCGGCTACGACAACGGCGACCCCCCGGGCAAGGTCCCGGTTGCCGCGGGCACCGACATTAAGACAGTGAACGGCCCCCCAAAGAAAAGAATCTTCACGTTCAAGCTCAAACCGCAACCGCAGTGGGAGGTCGCAACATTCGTCCGAACCGAGGCGGGGCAGAACGGGCCTGTGTATTTGACGCTAAAGAGCTATAGCCAGTGTGTGCACGTCCAACTGCAGGACGACAAGTTGATCCTGGAGGACGCCAGGTTTGGCGTTTCACTCGAAGACAACTTCCACATCACGGAAATATACGTGTTTCCCGAGAGTGTCCCAATTAACCCCGAAGGTGAGCAGATACTGATCGCGCCGCCCGATAGCGGTGCCTGGATGTATGAGCCGGTGTACCATGACCCCGATGGTGAGCCACGACCGCAGGGCGGGATTCGCTGGTGGACCGACGGCGACGGGCTGACACCAGACCATTTATACGCGATGACGATGACGATGGCGGGCTTTGCCGATACCGAATATAGCATGTTTGCCTTCGACAGCGTGGTGCATGATTATCAATGCTACCGATTTGAAGTCTCGCCGTCGTCGCCTATCCCCACCGTCTCTGAATGGGGCATGATCGCCATGACGCTGCTGTTGTTGACGACGGGGACGATTGTGATTGGGCGGCAACGTCGGCTGGCGGCGGCGTGAGGCGAGTGCGGATTGTCGATTTCGGATTACGCAGGAATCGGCAATCCGGTAGGGTCCGCCGTGAGTTTGGGAATTTATTGCCGAATGCTTCCGAAAATCCTCGTTCTTGGGCTAATAACAAGGGTTGAATCCTCGGTGGCGAGATAAATTCCCAAACTCCGTGCGGAGCAATCCTACAGACGGGCGGCCCACTTGCTCTGGAGGCGGGGCAGGACTGGTGAAGGGGATTTCCGGGGCGAAGGCTTGGTTTTGGTCGGGCTGGCAAGGGCGCTCGCGGCGGTGTATGATATGGGCATGACCTCGGAATGGAAGCAAACGATGACCGTGAAACCTGGCGGGTGGGTTGAGATCGTCTTGCCGGAGTTGAATGGTGGCGAGACCGTCGAAGTCGTGGTCCGGCGCCGGGCGAACACGGTGGCGGGCACGACGAGGCCGGGCTTCGGAAGGGCACGCGGCCAGATCACGATCCGGGACGACTTTGACGACCCGATCGAAGATTTCGGTGATTATATGTGATGCGTTTGCTGCTGGATACGCATACGTTCCTCTGGTTCGCGGCGGGCAGTTCTCGCTTATCGCCGATCGCCAGGCGACATATCGAAGATCCGAGTCACGAGTTGCTGCTCAGTATCGCCAGTCTTTGGGAGATGGCGATTAAAATCAGCCTTGACCGACTCGATCTGGGAGAGCCAATGGCCGAATTTGTCGAGAAGCAAGTCGCCCTGAACTCCATCGAGCTGCTGGAGATCAGCCTTCGGCACGTTTGCATAACGGCTGAGCTTCAGTTTCACCATCGCGACCCGTTCGACCGTCTTCTCGCGGCGCAGTGCATTGTCGACGATCTGGACCTTGTCAGTGCCGATGGCGTATTTGAAGAATACGGCGTTCGTCGTGTGTGGTAATCGTGCTGGTGATGGTCATGGAGCTGCTGCTGTTGACGGCGGGGACGATTGTGTTTGGTCGTCAACGTCGGCCTGCGACGGTGTGAGGCGATTGCGGATTGCGGGAGGAGCGGCGATGAATGATGGCCTGTTTAAGTTTGTGCCTTCGGTTTTTTACAAGGTTCTGACAGCCACGCTCGGGCTGGTGCTGCTTGGCTGGATCGGGTCCTGGTGGTTCTATGGCCAACTGGCTCCGAGAGACATCATCGGCTCGCTGATCTGCACGCCGATCTTCGCGTACCTGATCCACCTGTGGATCGTGATGAACAAAAACTCGAACGCTGATTGCTAGTAGCTGTGAGTCGATCGAGGAAAGGACATCAGCAACACGGCGGCCAACGCCTGGCTCAAAGCTCGTCCGAACGAACCTCGGGCCTGGTGCCCGGCACCGCCCGGCAGCACCAGGCCGCCCCAGGGCGACGGCCATCCTGGTTTCAGGTCAAGCGTCCCGTGTTGCGATTTGTGGTTATCTTCGGCGTGCTCATGGGGCTGTTCTACGCGGTGACGATGACTTCGTACATGGAGGAGAAAGGCTGGACGGCTTACCTTGATTTCAACGCGAAAGTCTCCGGGGCGATCTTGGGGTTTCTGGGCGAGAATGTGACCGTCAGCGGGCAGTTGATAACTTCGCCGCGTGGCTCGCTCCTGATTCAACGCGGGTGTGATGCGATCCATCCGTCGGCGTTGTTCATTTCGGCGGTGCTGGCATTGCCGGTCTCGGTTTGGAGAAAGCTGCCCGGTATGGCCGTGGGCACTGTGGTGCTGATGATAACCAACCTGGCCCGGATCATCAGTCTATTCTACGTTCAGATCCATTTCCCCCGGGCATTCGAGATCATGCACATAGAAGTATGGCAGACCTTATTCATCTTCTTTGCGGTGCTGCTCTGGGCAATTTGGGCATGGTGGGCTGTGTCAGGCGGGATGGTGCGAGCCAATGCTTCCAGTTAAGCGGATTGGAGGGTTCTTTCTGTGGCTGCTGTTGTGCTATGTGGTGCTGGTCATACCGTGGCTGGGGCTGCCGCAGGCGTATGCTGCGGCCTACCGTGCGGTGGGGAACACGGTATTTGGGTCGTTCGGGCGTGACACGATGGCCCGTTTCCGACCGCTATCGGATGGCAAGGGAATGATGGACACGGAGATCACCCTCCGAAACCGGTGGTCTGATGCCGTGGTCAGGATACCCTGCGATAGCCGGCTGACGGGCTATCTGGCAACCGCAGAGGTCATAGCCCTGATCCTGGCCACTCCGATCCCGTGGTCGCGAAGATGGAAGGCGTTGCTTTGGGGCTTCCTTCTGGTCAGCATGTTTGTCGCGTTGCGAACGGGACTCATACTGCTGTACTGGTTGAGCAGCGATTCGCCGTTGCGTTTGTATGAGTTGAGCCCATTTTGGAGCAGGGTTCTGATATACATATTCCAGATAACGGTAGTCTCCCCCACATTGACATTCATCATGCCGGTTTTCATTTGGGTGGTGGCAACCTTCCGGCGTGGAGACCTTGAACGATGGATGGGAAACATCACCACAGTGTTTAGCAGCGACCATCCGCAACGTTTAGCGGCGACCCGAAGGGGAGCGCGTAGACGGGGAGCGTGAAGAGTGGAGCGTGAAAAAGGGGGGATGTGAGACATTGTCGTTGGGTGCACTCCCTTCCTTCTTCTCTGCGCTCTCTGCGTCTCTGCGTTCATGAAAAATGTGGGTCAGCGGCGACTGGGGAACGAATAACTGAAAACGTCGCCAAGTCAGCATTTTCCATTTGCCGCGGCGGGTGGAACCCGCCCTCCCCCCTGCTCAACAGGCCGACGTGGATCGTTTCCCCACGACGGGCAATTCCGCGTCGTCTCCCGGTTTGCAATACAGGTATTGTGCTTTGTATTGCTCGTTCGATGCCCGGTATCTGGCGGACAACTCGACCTGCAAACGGGTCAGATATCCTTCGGGCAACTGGTTGGCCCGGACGGGGCCTAATCGCTGGGTCTCCCGCTTGGAATCGTACTCGATGTTCACCCGGCGCAGGCTTCGGTCCATGTGCTCAGCCAACTCGGTAGGGCAGTGGCTGTCGATGTGCAAAACGTAGTAGGGCGGGTCTGCCCAGTGTGGCGCCAAGAGGAAAGTGACTGTCTCACACCCCGTGGCTTGGCGGGCCTGCTCAAACGCCAACACTACCTGCCGCTCGGTGAGCTTCTCCCCGGTCAGTGAAGAGGTGTTGGCACCTTTGTGCAAGAACTCGATGAGGGGGGTCGGCCCCAGAAAGCCCACCACCTGCACCACGTCGCCAATCCGGTAACGATAGAACCCGGCATCGGTGGTAAGCAGGATTTCGTACTCGCTGCCGACCTGCACCTGGTGGGCACGCAACACGGTCGGGTTGGGGCGGTCAATCTCCTCGATTGGGATGAACTCGAAGAAGTTGGCTCCGACATCCAGGACACCAGCCGGAGTGCCGTCGGTTATCGGGATGGACATGCGCCCTTCGCTGGCTAACAGGCCTATGTCCCGCACCGGGGTGTCGCCGAAGTATTCGGAGAACTGCCGCAGATAGAGCCCCATCGTCCCACCGGTCCAGTTGGCCAAAAAACCCAGGTTCCAGTAATCCTTGGGCAACAGTCGCCCGGTGCGGTTGTGGATGTGTTCCAGACGCCGCGCTACCGCCGGATCAGGCTTAAGCCGCGGTTTGAGTTGGTCGCGGATTTCGTTTGTGATAGGCAGGGCTGGGTCCAGGGTGCCGTCGTGGATGTCGCGGATGATTCTGTCGGCTGCGGAATCGACGGTGCGGGCCAGCTTCAGTTGCGTCGCGGGGTTGGCGGTGATCATAAAGGCGACGTCCTTAGCCAGTGCCAACCGCATGATGGTGTAATAGCGGGCTGACGCATCGGCTATATATGCGACGCAAAACGGGGCAACGTAATACTTGCGGACCAGCCGCTTCTGGGTGGCAGCCATGATGCCGGTGATGGCTCCGCAGGGGATGCCCGAGGGGGCGTTTTGTTCATCCATCGGGCTGCTGACCTGGACGATGTGCCGCAGAAAGGTGCCGGGATGATCGCTTACTGCCCTAACCCCAAACGCATTCCAACCGCGGCGGTAGTTCTTGAGGAACTTCTCGGTGACCGGCACATACTTGGGCTCAGCCGTGCTGCCGCTGCTCATGGCGAACATGAGCACCCGCTGCCGGGAACCGAACATGGCGGAAAGCTCCCCCTGCCGGACCCGAGCCACATAAGGAGCCAAATCCTCGTAGATGGTGACCGGCACCTGCCGCACGAAATCGGCGTAACTACGAATATGTTGGAACCCGAAGTCGCGCCCGTAGGCGCTATCGCTATTAGCGCGAACCTTATCGAGCAGCACCCGGTTCTGGACGTTGACGATGTCTCGGGTATCGCGCACGACACGCCTGAACACCCCACGTGCATGAACCCGAGCAATGGGCAACATCAGTTTGTCGAGCAATGATAGACCTGCCATCTACATACCTGCCACCATGTACCGCCCGGCGCACTGAATCAGCCGGGTTAATGGGGACCTTATGCCAGCTTGGTGGGTCTTGTCAAAATCCGATCAGCGCCGTTTTCGGCGAGAGAGTTTCGTGGCGGCAGGTTTGCGCTAGGCCCGGCATTTATGCCGGGTATTGGAGCGGTTGCCCCCAGGCGTAGGGTGGGTGGAACCTCGCGGAGCGAGGTGGAACCCACCAACCAGGGACAAGTCCAAAGTCCAAGGTCCAAAGTCCAAAGTCCTGCTGGTTTCTGACTTTGGACTTTGGACCAGGGACTTTGGA
>JAGLWJ010000296.1 GCA_023133475.1 Phycisphaerae bacterium
ACAGCCGTGCACAAAAATAATCTTCCGGCGACCTGGAAATACCAGGTCCGGGCTGCCCGGAAGCCGACGGTCATGGAGTCGATAGCGGTATCCGAGCCCGTGTACGACGCGACGCACGGTCATCTCCGGCTTCGTATCCTTGCCACGAATGCGTGACATGCAATAGCTGCGCTGCTCTGCTGTGAGGACATCCACCATGGCGTCACTGTGCGTCCGCAGCCAGGTTCGGCAGATGCTCCGTTAAAAGCCCCCGGAGACACGACTCCGTCAGGTTGGTAAGGCCAACTGCGCCATAGAAACGTGAAAAACACGACTGAAGCGCCTCGGCGTATGGGGTGTCAAGCACTGCAACGCGTTCGTATTCGGCTTCGAGAGTGTCATACGGAACGCTGGACAAACGACAAAAGTCGCAAAACAAGTCGGGAACATCCAGGAATCCGGGGAGAAACCAGTACCGCCCATTCGGTTTGCCTATATCCGCCGGCGATCCTGTTCGTCGCCTCAGTGAGTTGAGCAGCTTCTCAATCGCTTTGCCCTTAGGAGGATTCTGCTTCAAGAGCTCACTTGCCAACACCGGCTGCACAGTGAGCACGAAGTCCGCCCCCGGTTCAGTCTTGCCGGTCTGTACCGTCATATGGCAGTGTGGTGTCATTACCACGCGGAACCCGCCCGAGTTCTTGTGCCTGAGAATCATTCCTAATCGCAAAAACCGGGAGATCGGCGGACGGATGTAGAATTCCAAACCTTCCACCGCCTCGACCTCTTGTGGGCACTCCGCCAGCATGTCCAGCCGGCCAAGCTGCGTCGCGGCCCGTCGTCTCACGAGACGTTCAAGTAGCGCGGACTTCGTCGCGCCTGCCTTTTCAAGCTGATCCCAGTGTTCTTCGAGGAAATCCCACAGATATGAACCGGCCGTCCGATCCAACTCGTCGTGCAGCTTTTGCGCTATCAATGGAATTCCTGTATGCAGCAACTCCGTGATTTTATCAACAATGTCGTCGTTCCCTTTGCTCTTGTCGGCCAGCTTGACAAAGGGCCCTTCGGTGAAGGACTGAGGCATCGACCCGTCGGTGAAGGCAACCACGGAGCAGAAACGTCGCCGTCGAATTTCTGAAATCAGGTCATACGCCTTTTCGTCCTCCACATTGACACCTTTCTCCCTGTCAGTTCTGTCCCGGTAGATATCTGTAACGATGAGATCATATCTACGCTGTGTTATCCGTCGAAGAGCATCGTCGAAGTCGTCGCAGGGCTCCCAGTCCATGATTACCTTATCGATCTCGGCTGGTAAAGTTTTTTGAAGCAGTTCGAGATTCTCGGCATCGTCCTCCATAAGCAGAACATAAAGTGAGGCTTTGCTGTCATTCATACGCCAACCCCCTGTTCGAACCTCGTTTCGAAGCACGCCCCTGACAACGACTTGCGATCCTCTCGGTACACGAGCCTGCCATACGGCTCGATGACAAGCCTGGCGATGTACAGGCCCAGCCCTATCCCGTTGGGCTTCCTCGTGAAATATGGCTCAAAGATCCGCGATTGATCTTCTGGCGGAACACCGGGTCCATCGTCGCAGAACAGAACAGCAAATCCGTGTTCCAGTTTCCAAAGTCGAATGTGTATGGCACCACCGTTTCCTGGTCCCCTCTCTCTAACGATCCAGTAGATGCTGTTGTCGATCAGGTTGGCCATTATCTGGCCAAGCGAGGCACGCGCCATCTTCACGCGGACGGGGTCTCCAGGAGGCGCAACTAGCTGCGTTTTGATGTTCTGTTTGCGGAGCAGGGCCTCGTATAGTTGCAGGTTGTCCTCAATTTCCTCCTGGACAGAGAACAATGTGGCGCGACCGCGCTTTGCCGGAGTCTGCGGATCGAGTCGCTGGCGTAGGTTATGAATCTGTTCGAGCCAGCCTTTAATTGACGTGACGAGCTCAAGCACCGATGCCCACGTCTCATCATCGAGCAACTCGGCAAGACGCTTTTCGAGTATGACAAGCTGTCGATTCACCTTTCCAAGCGGCGCTCCTATCTCATGGATTACAATGTCGACCATGTGGCCGAGACCGGCCGACATCAGCAGCCTCGAGAAGACCTCCTGCACTCTCTCGACGCCCGATTTAACCTGCATCTCGGTCCTGGCGATCAAATGGGCAATCGGGTGGTCCTTGCCGAGCTCGCGACGGGCTTGATGCACTGTGGGGGAGAGGTCAAAGGCTTCGAATAGCGGTTCGGCCTGCCCGGGCCTTTCTCGGCGAGGGCGGAGCCGATAGCGCTCTGTCTCCAGGAGGGACAGGATTTCCTTGTACCACTTTTCCAACGCCGCGTGCTCAGTGTTTAGAACCATCCCCTCTCTTGTGCTGCGGTCCTTGAGCTCGGGATTGGTTTCTCGTGTTATGCGTATGGCACCGACGATCTGGTTGTTTGCCAGACGTTGAGGCGGGTTAAGTCGGCTGCGGATGTCCAGGCTGAGCCAGTCATTTCCGCGTTGCCCGTATGGATACACGCGAAAACCGTCACGGTAAATGCTGACCCCGCAGAAGGCATTGAGTGTTTGCCTGATCTCCCGAACACCCATCTCGAATTTCTCGACGAGGGGCTCAAGGCTTTCTGGATCCCTGTCCCAGGCCCGTATCTCAACCCTGAACGGCCCGCAAAGCGGCTTTGCCACCTTGTCTCCGAGTTTCACTGCATCGAACTTGCGGTGGAGCTTCCCATCGGTAAGGATGCTACCGGTAAACTTGCCGTTCGTGTCAAGCTCGCCGCGCAGCAAGTACCTCGGCTTCAATATGAGTTTCGGAGGTTGCACTTCACCAGACAAGTCAGGGTGGGCCGGAATAGCCAGGAACATATTGAAATCATCAACGTCATCGAAGGGCGAGATCAGTCGTGACAGCCGTGCGTGTAACTCTTCATAGTCACCATGAGCCCATGTTTTCCGCAGAGTTTCGAGGGTCAGCCGGGTCCAGTGGCCGGGTTTCGGAGCGGGCAGCGTTTCGTAGTCGACTGTGATGTCATCGAGGTAACTGTGGTCGTCAAAGGCTCCCCAGTCAAGAAGCACATGCACTGCTTCAGTAACGCCCTCACTCTTGCTTTCCAGTAGAAGGAACTTCGCCAGTCGAGCTGTTGCAAACCGCCCGATCCCTTTCGCTCCCTGGTAAGGACGACCTCGCGGTGAAGTAGTGCGTCCCCGTTTCGCGATCGTGGCGGGCTCGAGCCAGACAGTCAGCACAGTCTGAAGATCCATCCCGATTCCGTCATCCGAGACCACTATCCGTTGCGGACGATCAGGATTCTCTCCCTCGAAGCGAACCTCGACCCGAGTGGCGTCGGCGTCATACGCGTTCTTTACCAGTTCCACAAGCGCAACGGGCTCGTCGCTAATGAGCTCATCGCCAATCAGCCGGATCAGACGGGCCCGAGGACGCATCGTTACACTGCCGCGTTTAATCCCTGTTTGCTCCATCCTTCAGGCGCCCTCAAGAGTAAGCCAATTGCTCAGGCTTCTCGAAGCAGCACGCGCACAACGGTTCTCATGACAGGTGGGCACACCGCATTTCCAATCAGCTTGATGCGTTCCCTTCGCGAACCACGCTCGATTCGAAAGCACATGGGCATGCCCATGGCCGCTTTGAGTTCCGGGACTTGAAGCATACGCATCATATGGCCGGAACCTGTCGGCTTCACATATGCGAAGCGATCCAGGGTGGTCACAGTACGCAGCGGCCGTTCAAGTCGTTGCCATCCACCGGCCTTGTCCGAGCCATAGTAAACGAGCAGAAACGATTGCCCCTTGCCAACAGTGGTGATCGCCCGTTCAGCACGCTCGATAGTGGCGGCGGCACGCTGCCTGGTTCGCAGTGGCGAATAGCGATAACCACCGTTTTCGTCAATCACCTCGGCGGCCGACTTCTCCGATTGACAGTTGCCGTTCACGGTGGGCAGGCCCTGTTCGCGATCACACAGCAGGAAAAGCCTGCGCCGAGTCTGAGGTACACCGAAATGCACAGCATTCAGAATCTGCTCACTGACACGGAAGCCCATATCTCGTAGTGCAGCCACGAACTCACCGTACCGTGACCATTTTCGCATACTTACAACGTTTTCGACGACGATCCACCGTGGCTCCAGACCACGGGCAAAACGCACAACCTGGAATGCCGTCTCCCTGCTGCGTTCGCAGCGCGGCCGTCCACCCTTGGCGGGACTGTGGTTGGTGCACTCCGGGGACGCAAGCAGCAGGTCAATGGGGCCAATGCTTCGTGCCACTTGTTTGGGGTCGAGGTCTTCCAGACGAGCACACTGGAAGCGAGCCTCCGGGAAATTGTCTGCGAAGACCGTGCCGGCAAGGGCGGACATGTCGAAACCCGCCACGATTTCAGCCCCCCCCAAACGCGCGCCCCAGCTACTGCCACCCGCTCCGCAGAAAAGATCAACCGTCCGCACCACAACCACATGGGCACTCCTGCCAACAGCGACTGCCTTAATCCGCTTGGTGTTGCAAGGTTATGGCGTCAGGCACCTCGTGTAAAGGGGCGGTGGTTAACCGCTCCTGCCCCACTTTCTGCATTTGTTATTGGATGGGAGCCTTTGCAGAGCCTAAGCCGCGTTTTTGAGGAGTTTGGGGTAGTTGAGGATGGCGGGTGGAACCCGCCCTACGTCGTTTGCCGGTCCCACAACGCCAGCATCAGCAGCATCCAGACGCGGGTGCCCCAACGTCGGGGGTCGAGGCGGGTGCGCTCGCTGGTCAGCCGTTGGAGATAGGACCGCTCGCACAGATCAGCCACCAAACCCGTGGGCGACAGAAGCAAATCGTCACGCATGTCACGCAGGTCCTCCCGAAGCCAACGCACCAACGGAACCTCGAAACCTCGTTTGGGGGCGGTCTGGACCGCCTCGGGAAGGTAACGCTTGCCCAAGGCACGCAGGAGCGGCTTGGTCTTACCACCGCCCAGCTTGACCGATTCGGGATAGCCAGCCGCCCTCTCCACCAGCACGTGATCGAGCAGCGGGGAACGAGTCTCCAACCCGTGAGCCATCGAGGCGATATCCATCTTAACCAGCAAATCGTTCGGCAAAGTCGTGGCAAAGTCGGTCGCAAGCATGCGGTCAACCAGGCCGACACCGTGCAGCCGCTCATACCGGCTCACCACCAGACGACTGCCCCTCTCGATTGACTCAAACCAGAAGCCCGGCTTTAGAAGCCTACGCAGTTCCGGCTCGGAGAAACCGTCCACCGACCACGCCAGATACCGTTCAGCAGGGCTCAAACCCATGCCCCGTATCATGCGGTGGGCGAAGGCGTATCCCGTGCGCAAACGTCGCGGGGTGGGCAAAACCGCACCGGCTAAACGCCACCACGGCTTCCAGAACCCACCGTCCAACAAACGCAGTGCGGCGTTGAGCCGGGCAGCCTGATAACGCCGGTACCCGCAAAACACCTCGTCTCCACCATCCCCATTGAGCACCACTTTCACATGTGCCCGGGCAGCCTGACACAGATAGTAGCTCGGGATCGCCGAAGAGTCCGCGTACGGCTGATCGTAGGCGGCGGCGATCCTCGGCAGGATTCCCTCGACCTCCGGCCTGACCAGCACTTCGTGATGATCGGTGGCATACCGGTCAGCCACCAGCCGTGCCGACGGGCGCTCATCATAGGCGCCATCCTCGAAACCGACCGTCACCGTCGTAAGCCTGCCGGGTGATTCCTCGGCAGCCATCGCAGTCACAATGCCACTGTCGATACCACCGGAAAGAAACACCCCCACCGGCACATCCGCCCGCAGCCGCAACCGCACCGCTTCCCGCAACGTCGCCTCCACTTGCTCGACCGCCTCGGCGAAACCGACCTCCACTTTGGGCAACATCTGCAATCGCCAATAGGTGCGTTTGCGGGCCACACGCCGCTCGCGGACCACGATCAGTTCAGCCGGCTCAACACAACACACCTGGCGGTAGATGGTGGCTGGTGCGGGGATCGACATCCAGGTTAGATAATCCACCAGCGCCTGCGGATCGAGGTCCCAGCCCGCGGTGCGAGCCGCGACCAGCCCCTTGATCTCCGAGGCGAAGGCGAACTCATGCTCAGTCTCGGTATAGTAGAGTGGTTTTTTGCCGGCCCGGTCGCGGTACAGCACTAACTGCCGCTCGGTGTCGTCCCAGATGGCAATGGCGAACATACCACGCAAATGCCCCACCGCCTCGATTCCGTACTCCTCGTAGAGGTGGACGATCGTCTCGGTGTCAGTTTCGGTGCTAAACTGGTGCCCGCGGGCACGAAGCTCTTCGCGTAACTCGCGGTAATTGTATATCTCGCCGTTGAAAACCGTTGCGACACTGCCGTCTTCGTTGAAGATCGGCTGACGACCGCCTTCGAGGTCGATAACGGACAACCGCCGATGAGCCAGGCCGATCCCGGGTTCGCGATTGATCCAGAACCCCTCTTCATCAGGCCCCCGGTGTCTCAACCGATCCGCCATGGCTTGCAGGCGTTCCTGGCTGACGTTTCCCCAAATCCCAGCGATACCGCACATAAGTTATCCAGCCCGTTGCGACAGGTTTTCAACCCTGCCCTACTTGCTGCCATCGGGGATAGTAGCCGTCCCGGCGTGACCATGCAAAATCGTAGCCCGGATAATTCATCAGGGCAATCGCATCTAATCCACTGCGGAGCACGCAGAAAATGGAAAATTGAAAATGAAAAATGGAAAATGGGGGGAGGGGACACATTGTCGTTGGGTGCACTCCCTTCCTTCTTCTCTGCGCTCTCTGCGTCTCTGCGTTCATAAAAAATGGAGCGTGAAAAACTGAGAAAACGGCGTAATTACAGTTGTAGGGCGGGTTCTACCCGCCTTTGTGGCATCGCGCGGCAGGTGGAACCCGCCCTACATTGCTAGCCGGGGGTGCGTGGAGATTCCTGCCCAAATCGCATCCTGTGCGGGCGTCTTTTCTGTGGGCCCGGACGTTCAGACGCCAGGGTTTCCTCCAGCTCGTCGGCAACAATCTTGTCCTTGTCTGCGGCAAGCTTGTTGAGCTGTTGCCTGGCATCAGCCAAACGCCTCTCCAACCGTGCTATCTCAATGCCGTGCATCTCCTGCCGCGCGTCGAAACGTCGTTCCAGTAGCCTGCGAAGCTCAGCCACCAATGTCTCATCACGTTCCTCGTGCCGGTCGCGTCTGATGTGGCGGGCCAAGGCCCGAATCTGCGAGCAGATACGCACTTCCTCAACCCGCAACGAAAAGGTTTCGGGGTCCTCATGCTCCATCCGCATGAGCCGCAACATCTGCGGCAGCATTCGGTCCACTTTACGCAAGAACTTCTCCGGTGCCACCTCGTCCAAGCGGCACAGTTCCTTGAACTCATCGGGGAAATGCTTCTGCAAAAACTCCTCGAAACGCAGCTTCAGATCCTCGGGCAAGTTTTTGTAGCTTGGCCTCAGGTGGTGTTTTCCGAACATGCGGTGGTCACGGCGGCTTGGCGGCCCAAAGCGAGGCGGCCCCTGCGGATCGGGCCTGCCCAAGATCGGCGGTGGCATACTTGGGTCTTCGTCGAGTATAATCGCTTGGTTTTCTTCGGCACTTTGGGTAGATGCCTCGCCGGCTGGCGGGGGCGGATCCGCCCCATATGCCACAACCGAAAAGCCAACGCCCACGGCAAACAAACCTGCTACCACAAAGTGTAAGGGGTTTTTTACACACAGCATGGCTATTGATCTCCCGACGCCCTCTGACGTCGTGATAATGCTGCCGAACTCTATCCCAGCTCGGTCAACAAAGCCTCAAGTTCATCGCCCAAATCGTCCAGTTCCCATCCAAATCGGCTTTCCGCGGCATTCTCGCCGAGGCTTGCCTCCAGGGAATCCAGGCGATCCTCCAGCGAAGCCAGGTCGGCAGCCTCGTCGTTCGATTCCTGCGTGTCCAGGACCAGGGCGTCAACCCAGTCATCCAGCCGCACCAGGGTGGCCGGTCCGTCGGTCAGCCTGGTCTGAGGATGAAAAAGCGTCAACCCCACAGCCCAGACGATCACCGCCGCCGCTGCCACGCCGGCAATACGACGAACCCACCAGCTTCCCCGACGTGCCCCAAGTCGGGCTGTCGGGGCAAGTTGCTCACACTCGGCGTGAAGAGTGCGTTTGAGTTGCTCCAGGCTGGTGGTGGTGGGATCGGTGGTTGCGTTTTGCTCGAGCCAGGCCTGGTTGACCTCGATCCGCACCCGAAACCTGGTCCGCTCCGCCGGCGCTGCCGGGTCGGGCGGCATTACGGCGTCAAGCCACGCTTCGTTGCGTTCGATCTGGTGGATCATGTTCTGGTCGAGCGTCATGGTGCGCTCTCCATAATGCGGCGAAGTTTGGCAAGCCCGCGGTGGGCTCGGGCCAAGGCGGTGCCAAGCGGAGTCTCCATCGCCTCGGCGATCTCGGCAAAGCTCAACGCCGAGTAGTGCCGTAGCGTGATGACTTCTCGCTCCGCCGCCGATAATTGCCCGAGCGCCGCCTGCATGTGATCGACCTGCTCCCGCTGAATTGCGGGCTGGTCTGGGCTAATGTGGCTCGGGTCGGCACAATCCCAATTTGCCCTGCCGTCCGGGTCGCCCTGCTCTCCCGACATCGAGATGATTGTCGGGCTACGCCGGGCACGGCGGATACGATCGCGGGCGAGGTTGGCGGCGATGCGGAAAATCCACCCTTCAAAACGCCCCTGGTGCGTGTATCGCGGCAACGTCCGCACAACCCGGAGAAACACCTCCTGGAGCAGGTCCTCGGCGTCCTCCCGGTTCCCCACCATCCGATGGAGGAATCCGAACACCCGTTGCCCGAACATGTCCACCAATTCGTCGAACGCACCCGGATCAAACCGCTGTGCCCGTTCGATGATAGCCGCCAACGGTTCCGGTTTGAGTTCGCCCACAACTTCGCTCTGGATAACGGTGCCCATTTATCCAACCATCGGCGTCCGGGTCCTGTGTTTCCGTCAAGCTAAACGTCGAATCCGGCCTGCCATTGCCCTCATTGTACTTGTCTGGGCGTTTTTTTGCAGATAAACCCGTGGTGAAGAGGCAAGAGGCAACGAGGCAACAAAGTGTCTTTTCCCGGGATCCTAATATGACAGTGCTCGCCCGGACTTTTCATGAACGCAGAGACGCAGAGGGTTGAGAGGTAGGGAGCTACCGCAATTAGCGTTGAACAGGCAATGCGTGAGAAATGCGGGCTAGTGGCGCGTCAACCTTCATTATTCGGGCTGGCGGCGATGCCCTGCCCGAAAAATTTGGGAGGTTCGCTGAGGGTGTAGACCTTCGTCTCCGCCGCAATCGCCTCTCGAATATGTTTTTGGGCACACATCAGCCCCAGCAAAGCTGTACCGTCGAACATCCGAAAGTTGCCTGTGGTCTTCGACTCGAGCAAATCATCAACGGCGGCGGGGTCCGGGCGAAGATTGATCGGGTTCGCTCCCCCCAGTGCAAACCCCCAGGGAGACACATATGTGGGCACGTGCGAACTGTACGATGCGACGTTGGGGAAAACCGCCTTAAGCGTGTTAACCAGGCGGACGTGCAACGCCATCTCCGGCGGCGCCACCGGTCCAGCCTGAACCACAAAGTAGCCATCGGGCTTAAGCGCCCGGCGGCACTGCTCGAAGTATTCCTTGGTAAACAGCTTAAACGAAGGCCCTTCCTCGATGGGGTCCGACAGATCGGAGATGATGATGTCCCAGGCGTTGGCGGTTTGGTCCAGATAATCGAGAGCATCGCCGATGACCAGCTTGGTTCGCGGGTCGTCAAAGGCGCCCTGGTGCATTTCGGGCAGATGCTCTTTGCAGGCTTCAACCACCGCCCCGTCGATGTCCACCATCACGACTTCTTCGACGGTTTTCCATTTGAGGGCTTCGCGGACGGTGGCGCCTTCACCACCACCCAAAACCAGCACAGTCCGAGGCCCACCGTGGTTGACGCACGCCGGATGCACCAAAGCCTCATGGTAGAGAAACTCGTCCCCCGTGCACGATTGCCACTTGCCGTCCAGGATCAAGGCCTTGCCGTAGATACCCGTCTTGATGATGCACATCTCCTGGAAGGCGGTTCTCCGATAGGCCAATACCTCCGCCACACCGTGCTGATAGATATCGTAGGGGGAAATATGCTCACTGATCCACAGGGTGGGGTTCACTCTGGAGTCCGGCATAGGTCCAGTTCCTCCGAAGGATTGAAGTTCAGGGCAGGTATGCGTTCTGGGGCATCGACTCCACGCGGCAAAACCACCAGCGAATGCTTGCGGGCGGAGAGGCGTTCGACCAAATACCGGCAAGCCTGCTGAGGTCTGGCATCCTCACCACAGGTGAAGATGTCCACCGCGGCATAGCCGTGCTCAGGCCAAGTGTGAATCGAAAGGTGAGACTCAGCCAGCAGTGCAATCGCAGTCACGCCTTGTGGATAGAATTGGTGGCTGGTGAGTTTGAGGATGGTGGATAAGCTCTGTTGGGACGCTTCTTCAATCGTCTCGCGGACGAAGAGAGCGTCATTGAGCAGATCAGCAGGGCAACCATAAAGCTCCAGAATACAGTGCATACCTACCGGGGTCACTACCAATTGGGCACCTCCAATCAGGTCAGGTTAAGAACGCTAATTCAGGACCAAACGGAACAGCCAGTTCACGTCACACCTCTTTCGCGGATCTACGCCTTTTGAGCCGTACCTATGCCTCCGTGCCGGTCAGACCGCTCTGGCCGAGCGTCGCCTTGAGAGCACCGCGAACGCGGCAGTCTAGTCTCAATCCATCCCTACTGCAAGCGCCTGACCTCGCTCATTATCCATTGCGCTAGGCCCGGCATTTATGCCGGGTATTGGAGTGGTTGCTTTTGCCCCCCCCCGTTCTGCCCCGCCGCCTTCGGCGGCGGGGCAGAACGGGGGGGTAGTTTTCGTTTTTCGCGGGGGGCGCAAAATCAGTACCGCGACCGTAAGGGAGCGGCCAATCCAAGTCGGGCTGCTCCCTTACGGTCGCGGTACTGATTGGGGGGTGGCCCATCGCTTTAGCGGTGGGGGACACGAATGATTCATCCAAGCATCGTCGGACCCCGTAGCGGCTTGGGCGTTTGGGTTCGCGTTCCCCACGGCTAAAGCCATGGGC
>JAGLWJ010000297.1 GCA_023133475.1 Phycisphaerae bacterium
CCTCGCTTCCGGAGATCGTCACCAGTTTTGCGGCGGTCAAGTTGGGCAACGTCAACCTCGCTTTGGGCAACATTTTCGGCAGCAACATGTTCAACATTTTCGTGCTGCCCTTCCTGAAGATCGTTTCGGTAGCCCGGGGCGATGCGTTGCTCATGCACGGAGCGGACTTCGGACTCCGTCAGACCGCCATCGCCGGCTTACTGCCGATTCTGCTCACCTCGATCGCCATGGCTGGCTTGACGTATGGGACCCGCCGCCGCTTTTTCCGCTTTGGGGTCGATTCGGTGCTGATCGCGGTAGTGTATTGCACCGGGATGGTGCTGCTGCTTTCTTAGCTGTCAGCAGAACTGTAGGGCGGGTTTTACCCGCCTTCTCGGCTGCGGCGGGTGGAACCCGCCCTACAGGCCTGGCCGCTCCCTTACGGTCGCGGTACTGATTGAGGTGGCGGCTCTCGATCAGTACCGCGACCGTGAGGGAGCGGCCGGCTATTGTGCTTACTTGTCAGACTCTCCAATAACCGGTTCTGCCGGACGAATAAGTCATTTAGAATAAAGGTGGGTTGGTCGAGGTGACCGGCTCCGTGGGACTCTGTACGAGCCTTTCGGGTCGAAACCCGGAGGAATCAACAAACACGTTGGAGGTATATCATGAAACCAGTATGTAAGTGGTTGGCAATCGCAGCTCTGGGGCTTCTGATGGCGGTTTACCCCGCACAGGGCCAATTGGACAAGGCACTCGCCAGAGAAGCTTCGAAGATCGCGGTGTTCGAGCTGAAAGGCCCCATTATCGAGCGCCCGGTGGATGACACTTTCTCCTTCGGTGCAGACAAGGCCACCTCGCTAAAGGACCTGGTCGCCCGTATGAAGGAGGCACGCGACGACGATGAAGTCGATGCGGTGGTCGTACTGGTGGAGGGTGTCTCGATGGGGCTGGCCCAGATCGAGGAACTCCGCCAGGTCATGTCCCAGATCAGGGCGGTGGACAAAGATATTTACGTTCACGTGGACGGTTTGTCGCTGGGCACCCTCGCCTTGCTCGGCGAGGCAACCAAACTCAGCGTTGTCCCCACCGGCGATTTGTGGCTGGCGGGTATCCACGTGGAGTCGCCCTACGTTCGTGGGCTGCTCGACAAGATCGGGGTCACCCCCGATTTTCTGACCTGTGGCGAGTACAAAACCGCCGCGGAAATACTCATGCGCAAAGGCCCCAGCCCCCAGGCGGAGGAGATGACCAATTGGCTGTTGGATGGGCTGTACGACGCGATAGTGGACATGATTGCCGAGGGGCGTGGGGTGCCGCCAGCCAAGGTCCACGAGTGGATCGACGATGCCCCCTACACAGCGGAGAAAGCGGTTCGTCTCGGCATCATCGATCAGGTGCAGCACCGGCAGACTTTTGTCGCGGGCATGCGCAAACGTTTCGGTGACGAGGTGAAGTTTGTCAAGAACTACGGGGAAAAGAGCGGCCCGGAGTTTGATTTCAGCAGCCCGTGGTGGGTGTTCGATTTCTTCAAGGAATTGATGGGTGGCAAAGAGAAGAAGCAGAAGAACGCTATTGCCATCGTGTACGTAGACGGCCCGATCTCGCTGGGCAGTGAGAAACCCGATCCGTTCGGCGGTAGTGGCGGGGCGAAGAGCACTTCCATCCGCAAGGCATTGGACAAAGCCGCCGAGGATGACACCATCAAAGCCGTCGTGCTCCGCATCAATTCGCCCGGTGGCTCGGCAACAGCCAGTGAGATCATTCTTAATGCCAGCAAGCGTGTGGAGGCTGAAAAAACTCTGGTGGTTTCGATGGGCAACGTGGCGGGTAGCGGCGGCTATTACGTAGCCTGTGGTGCCGACGTGATCTTCGCCGACACCTCGACCATCACCGGGTCGATCGGGGTGGTCGGCGGCAAGCTGGCTACAACGGAGATGTGGAACAAGATCGGAATCACCTGGAAGGAGTACAATCGTGGGAAGAACGCCGCCATCCTCAGCTCCGCCCGCGTGTTCAACGACGAGGAGCGTGCTCGGATTCAGGCCTTGATGGACGAGATTTACGAGGTGTTCAAGCGTCACGTGATGGACGTTCGCGGCGACCACCTGACCAAAGAGATCGAAGCCATAGCCGGCGGGCGGGTGTACACCGGGCAGCAGGCCTTGGAACTGGGTCTGGTGGACAAGATCGGAACACTCGACGACGCAATCAAGTTCGCCGCGGAGATGGCGGACCTGGATGACTACGAGATCCGCGTCATCCCCGAGCCCAAGAACCTCATGGAGCTTGTTATCGAAGAGTTCGCCGGTGGCGGTGATGATGACGAGGATTCCCTCTCGCTGAGTGTGGGCCTCGGGTCCTGGGGGCAGGCGTCACCCTTGCTGGAGTCGGCTTTGCCCCTGATCCGGCATATGGACCCTCAGCGTCTCGACGCGGTGCTAAGCGCTCTTATGCGCGTGGAGATGTTGAAACAAGAGGGGGTTGTGCTGATGATGCCCGAATTCGTCGTGCACCATTAACCACCCATAACAGGGCAATCGCATCTGAAGAAAATGGAAAATGGAAAATTAAAAATGGAAAATGGAGGGAGGGGAAACATTGTCGTTGGGTGCACTCCCTTCCTTCTTCTCTGCGCTCTCTGCGTCTCTGCGTTCATAAAAAATGGAGCGTGGAAAACTGAGAAAATGGCGTAATCACAGTTGTAGAGCGGGTTTCACCCGCCGTTGTGGCATCACGCGGTGGGTAGAACCCGCTCTACATCTATTCATTCTCCATTTCCCATTCCTCTCTGCGGAGTTCAGCACCGCCATATGTTGAATCTTATTCGCATTGGCCAGGTGGCGGCAATTCCACGTCAGAAGAAAGTCGGGGGATGTCGGGTCTGTGGACCCGACCTACGGGGGCGGTGTTTTGGTCAAGTCTCCAACTCGAGCGCATTGCGGGCGACGAGGCGGAAGAGGCGGCAGCGGCGCCGGACGTCGAGTGCCGATTCCCTATCAGCCAATTCGCCGGGATAGGCGAAGTCGCCTTCAGCCTTGGATACCCATTCAGCGGCGATCGGCTTCATAGAGCACCTTGCCTTCTTCCAGAATCTCCCGTATGAAGTCGTCGCCCATCTCCAGACGCTCGCGCACCTTCTCCGGAGTCCGCACGATCAGGTCCACCGGAAAGGCCGGACGAAGCCTCATCCGCATTTCCACAGATTGATTAACGCTCTTGCCCTCAAAAGGGAGAATGACGAGCAGGTCCACGTCTGAATCGTTGGTCGCTGCACCACGCACGTAAGAGCCAAACAGCACGACCCGATCAGCATGAAACTCACGCCCAATCCGCCGACCCAGGTCCTCGATTTGATTCATGGTTACCATTCGGGCAACGTTCCTGCGGTTAGCCAAGTAGTTGGCCAGAAGCATACCATAATGGAGGTTGATGAATGTTTCAATCGGATTTTCTTGACCAGTTCGCTCCGAACGCACCGTCCGCCATGCCACCGCAATGGGGTAGAACATGGTCACGCAAGCGTGAACCATGCCACCCGCCGTCAGTTACGGTGACGTGAGTGCTATGTCCGGGAAGAGCTGTCCTTGGATATACCGGTCCCGTTTGCCCTTGTTCGCAGCGCCGGAGTTCGTCAATAAGAATCCTTCAAGCGTAGCTTCGCTTGCAAGTTCACACGCCAGCCTACGAAGGTCGAGGCGTCGGAGCAGGTCTATCGTTATTGGGCGCTTTGCATCCCAGAAGATAAAGGCACGGAAAAAAGTTTTTGCGATTTCCGAGTTTAGTAGGGAAGCGAGGTATTCAGCTTCTTCCTTCGATTGGCACGCGATGAAGTTTGACGTGTCATCGAGCATGATGGGTTGCCCGGCGTGGGTGCCGACGACTCTGAAATCGAGCTTCTTGTAGAAACCGGAAATGGCGACTTTCCAAGGTGCGAACGAGTACGGGCCTACGCCGAAGATGGAAAACCGCGGACGTTTCTTGTATATGGAGCTTGCACGACGATCCAGGTATAAGGCATGCTCCTGCAGATACCTCGATGTCTTGGGGGCCTTTAGTTGTATCGTGATCGTGTCGTCTCCAACAGCCCTTTGCGTCACAAGCATCCAATGTTCCGGATGTGCAACGTTGCCGTTTGCGAGGTTCGAGCCCTTGAGCATGGGGAATACATAGTCGTCTTCGAGTTCCACCACTTCTCCCAGCCCATTGCGGTAACGCGCGCCTTCCTTGTGAAGTTCCATCACCTTGGAGCAGTCGTGTTTGATTCCGGACCGCCATTTGTGGATTTCTTCTCCCTGAAGGTGCTTCCATTGGCTGTATAAAGCGACTTCCGCAACTAGTTGGCCGTCGCGATAGCCGATTACCTGTGTCGCCTCCTCTGTAGTCAGGTCATCGTAGACTAGACAGTCATGGGTGCCACCTGACTTGGAAGTTCGACAGACGAGGAAGCAGGCATCCACGCTGGCGCCGAAGTAACGGTTGGCATCGATGAGATAAAGCTGCACGCTGCTCAAGCGGATGCTGTTCGTCCAAGCGTGAAGGAGCACTTTTCGTGCAACCGCAGTTTTGCAAAGCATGGCCATCGTTGCCTCGCGGCCACCCAACAATTTGAGGATGTGGATAAACATCCACTCGGAAATGTCGAAGTTGCTCTTCCCTGTGATGGCGTCTAAGCCTGCTCGCTTCTGGAAATTACTCTTTGCCGGAAGATTGGAACTGCCCAAGGTGCCGAGATCCGCGTTCGTGACCCAAGGTGGGTTGCCGACTACGAGCAGCGGCTCCGGGAGTTTGCGCAGAAGCTCAGGCCAATCGGTCTCGAAGAAGTTGTCGCAGATAACCCGGACCTTGCAGGATTCGGTTCGGTCACGGGCAGCCAATAACGCAGCCTTAACGTAGTCGCTATTGATGTCGAGCCCGACAGCCTCCTTGGCATCGGGAAAGTGTTCGAGGGCAGACACGAGGAAATTCCCCGTTCCACACGTCGGCTCCACAATGGCAGCGGGCTGGAATTGCCGGCGGGCAAGCAGCCGACATGCCTTGCGAGCAAGCGTAAGCGGAGTTTGAAAATCACCAAACTCGACAATCCGTTTGTTCTTCTTTCGCATTCGTCTTACCGGATTCGCCGAATTCCTTGGGTGTGACCATTTTTTGTGGCATAAGGCTGACAGGTGCCATGACATCCAACGCCGTGAATCTGAGAACCCGTGTTCATGAACACGATGACGCATTCTCAGCCCCCAGAGGGGGCATCGGAATATAGCCCGGGGTGAAGCGCAGCGAACCCTGGGTTGGCGTTTCGTGCAACCCAAGCCCCCGGATGGGGGCGATGGAATCCGCAGTGAGCCAAGCGATCCGTCGCCCCCCTTGGGGGCTTTGGGCGGGAGGGACAGCTTACTGCGCTTCACCCTGGGCTATATTCCGTCGCCTCCTCCGGAGGCTAAGAATA
>JAGLWJ010000298.1 GCA_023133475.1 Phycisphaerae bacterium
AGGGCGGGTTCCACCCGCCGAACCGAGGCAAGAGGCAAGAGGCAAGAGGCAAGAGATGTAGGGCAGGTTTCACCCGCCGAACCATGCCAAGAAGGCGGGTGGAACCCGCCCTACAGCTACGGGGCGCCGCTAAACGTTGCGGATTGCTGTTGCTAAACACCCCGGCGTGGCGGTCTTGTGTGTGGGTCTGCGGTGTGGTATCCTTCGCCGGCCATGCAGGCATCAAGTCGGTTGATGATGGGCGTGGTAGTCGAGATTGGGGAGACCCTCCCCAAAGGAAGAGAGTCACAACATGTTGACCCGAGAATACCCCAAAACCCTGCATCTCAAGGATGACAAGAGTGTCGTTCTTCGCCCGTTGGCTGAAGATGATTTTGACCGTCTTCTCCGCTTCTTCCAGGGTATCCCGGAGGAGGATCGCCTGTTTCTTGCCGACGATGTGACCGATCCCGATCTGATCCGCAAGTGGACCGGCAACATCAATTTCGAGCGGGTCATCCCTTTGGTGGCTTTGGACGAAGACCGCATTGTGGGCGACGGCACGTTGCACATGGCCTCTGGCGGCTGGGCGCGGCACGTGGGCCACATCCGCCTGGTCACCGCCCGGACCCACCGTCACAGTGGGCTGGGGACGCTCCTCGCACGCGACCTGGTGGCATTGGCAGCCGAGCGCAACCTCGAGAAACTCATGGCCCACGTCATTGAGGACAGCGAGGGGGCGGTGCGGATGTTTCAGGCGGTGGGCTTCGAGAAAGCCGCGGTTGTCAGGAATCTGGTCAAGGACTTGCGTGGGCAAGAGCGCAATCTTGCCATCATGATCAACGATGTAGCCAGCCTTACACGAGCTTTGGAGGATTGGATTCAAGACTCGATGGTGCCGCAGTTCCGCGCTCCGGGCGAGGGCTAATGGAATGATTCCCAATGTAGCGTCACCCCTTGTGGGTGACGAAAAACACGGGTGCGCCGCCCACAAGGGGCGACGCTACAGACTAAATCGACAAGCCCTTTAGCGGTGGGGGACGCGAATACCTGACACGATTCGTGTCCCCCACGGCTAAAGCCATGGGCCACCCAGCCTAGCGCGGGCTAGGGCGAGGTGCGATTTTGGGTTCAGAAGGCGTGAGATTTGCGTCGATGGCATTTTTGGCGTGTGAGGGGTAGTATCCACGCAGTTGTGTTGCTGGCAGCGAGGTTTTTTCAGGTGGTGGCCTTGTGGTTCGGCAATTGATAGAATACCTTCTTTTGCACTTGGTATCGAGAATTGACGGGAGTTGCGGATGGCTAAGGAATCGGCGACAAGCGTGAGCAGCGAAGAGAAATCAGCCGGAGCCCCCAAAAAGGCGCGCGGGCAAGTGTACATCCTGCAAGAGCGATGCAAAGGGTGCGGGTATTGTGTCGAGTTTTGCCCGCTGGGAGTTCTGGTAATGTCGTCCAGGTTCAACGCCAAGGGCTATCACTATCCCGAAGTGGCTCATGCCGAGAAATGCTCTGGTTGCGATCTGTGCGGGATGTATTGCCCCGATTTCAGTATTCACGGGGCACGCCGCCCCACGAAGGAGTAAGCAGTGGCAGGCTACGACAGCGGGTCCATCGTCGGGGCCCATTATCTTGACGGTGACCATGCCGCCTCGGAGGGGGCGATTGCCGCCGGTTGCAATTTTGTCGCCGGCTATCCAATCACTCCCTCGACCGAAGTGGTGGAGCGGTTGGCCTGGAGGTTCCCCATCACTGGCGGCACCTTTATTCAGATGGAGGACGAGATTGCCTCGTCCATCGCCATTCAAGGTGCGGTTTGGGGCGGGGCAAAAGCCATGACGGTCAGCTCCGGCCCGGGTATTTCGCTCATGATGGAGCACATCGGGCTGGCGGCGATGACGGAGGTGCCTTGCGTTTTCGTCAACGTGCAGCGTGGCGGGCCTTCGACGGGTCTGCCCACCCTGCCGGCCCAGGCTGACATGATGCAGGCACGCTGGGGCTCACACGGGGATTACGAGGTCATCGCTTTGGCCCCCAGCAGCCCTCAGGAGTGTTTCGACCTGCTCATCCACGCCTTCAATCTCTCCGAGCAGTACCGTGTCCCGGTGCTGTTCATGATGGACGAGAGCATAGGGCACATGACCGAAAGGGTCGTCATCCCGCCGTCCAAGCAGATCAAACTGGTCCCGCGGCGGTTCACCAAGCTTGGGCCTGGCGAGTACCTGCCTTACCGAGCTGGTGATGATCTGGTCCCGGAGATGACCCAAGCTGGTGTGGGCCACAAAGTCCACATCACAGGCCTGACCCACGACGAACAGGGCTACCCGGTGATGAATGCCGATTGCCAGCATCAACTGGTCACCAGGTTGGTCGACAAGATCAGAAATAATGTGGACAAGATCGCCTTCTACCACGAGGACGAGATTGAAGGTGCGGACGTGGTGGTGGTCACCTACGGCATCACCTCGCGGGTGAGCATGCGGGCCATCCGTGCCGCCCGGCAGGAAGGGCTCAAGGTCGGGCATTTGCGTCTGGTGGTGGTTTGGCCTTTCATCGAGGAATACATCCGCTCCCTTGCCGGCAAGGTCAAGGCGTTGGTGGTTCCGGAGATCAACCTCGGGCAGATGGTTCTGGAAGTGGAGCGTTGTGCGCGGGGGCAGTGTGAGGTTGTTCTGGTGTCCCATGCCGGTGGAACCGTGCACAACCCACAAGTGATATATGATGCGATTATGGAGGCGGGACGATGACCGATGTCGCGGAAACCTGCGTGCAGGAGAACCCGGTAGAGCGGTACTTGCGTATGGATCGCATCCCGCACATTTGGTGCCCGGGCTGTGGTATCGGCACCACGGTGAACTGTTTCGCCCGGGCCATCGAGCAGGCCGACGTGGACCTGGAGAAGTTGGCCATTGTGTCGGGTATTGGTTGCACGGGTCGTGTGGCTGGCTACCTCAACTTCGACTCGTTCCACACGACCCACGGGCGTGCTATTCCCTTTGCCACCGGTCTTAAGTTGGCCAACCCCGATCTCAAGGTGGTGGTCTACAGTGGCGATGGCGATCTGGTTGCCATCGGCGGGAACCACTTTATCCACGCCGCCCGTCGCAATGCCGACCTGACCGTAATCTGCGTGAACAATTTCAACTACGCCATGACCGGCGGGCAGGCTGCCCCCACCACGCCACTGGACGCGATGGGCACCACTGCCCCATACGGGGTTTGTGAGCGCCCGTTTAACCTGCCCTTCCTGGCCAAGTCGTGTGGGGCGGTTTACGTGGCCCGTTGGACCACCTACCACGTCCGCCAGATCACCAAGGCGATGGTGGAAGCCATGAACAAAGACGGGTTCAGCTTCGTGGAGATCATCTCGCCTTGCCCCACGCTCTACGAGCGCCGCAATCGGCTGGGCAGCGGGTTGGACCGGATGAAGTGGTTCAAGGAGAACTCCGTCATCAAGAACGGCTCGGACACCCGGAACATCGATATTGCCTACCAGCAGCCGATCATCTGCGGGAAATTCGTTGACATCGACCGCCCGTCGCTTCTGGAGGTGACCGAGGCCAAGATAGGCGACATCCGTGGCAAGCAACGTTGGGCGGACGTGTCTCGCAGGCAGAAGAAGTCCATCGAGCAGACGGAATAATAAAGGAGGAATCGGATGGCCATCACCGAGATTAGAACCGGCGGGCTTGGCGGGCAGGGGGTTATTCTGGCGGGGATGATCGTCGGGCGAGCCGCCTCGATTTACGCTGGCAAACATGCCACGCTGACCCAGAGTTTTGGGCCTGAAGCGCGTGGTAGCGCCTGTGGGGCTTCCCTGGTGATCTCCGACGAGCCGGTGGAGTACCCTTATGTGACCTGCCCGGACACTCTGTTGGTGATGTCTCAAGAGGCCTGCAACCGCTTCGCGCCGGAGATGGCATCCGGCGGCATCCTGCTCTATGAAGCCGATCTGGTCAAGCCGGGCAATTTGCCCAAAGGCGTAAAGGCCTACGGCGTGCCCGCCACCCGAATCGCCGAAAACCTGAACCGTCGTATGGTGGCCAACATCGTGATAATCGGATTCTTCGCCTCCATTACCGACATCATCAGTTCCGACGCCTTGCGTCAATCGGTCGAAGCCTCTGTGCCTCCAGGCACCGAACACCTCAACCTCACCGCTTTCGACCAGGGCTACGAGTATGGGCAGGCCATCAAGGATGGCAAGACCCCATCTCTCGGTGGGGTCCCCGCGTAGGATCGCCGCAAACATTCAGTAAACCCGTCCAGCCGGGGTTGTACCGCCGGCATCCTGCCGGCTGG
>JAGLWJ010000299.1 GCA_023133475.1 Phycisphaerae bacterium
TAATTTAGCTGTAACTTCTTTCTAGAAAATACTCTGCGATCTCCGCGTTCTCTGCGGTGTGAGAAATGCGGGCTAAACATTCCGGTGCCATTACAACGACTGTGATTCTCAATTCTCCATTCTTTCCATTTTCCCCTCATCGGTGCTGGAAGATGGTCCTGTTTCGTCCAGCTTCTCCAGCAAGTAATCCATGGTCAACTGGGGGCGTAGCACGAGGGGTTGACTGGGTTTGCCCGCCGGGTAAATCAGGTTAAGTGGTGGGCCCAGGCGGTTGTGCTTCCGGAGCAGTTCGAAAATGCGTGAGTCCGGGGAACTGAAATCCGCCCGGAATGCCACCACACCCAAGTCCATCATCCTGGCATAAACCTCCGGAGTGTTGATAGCCACCTTCTTGTTCACTCTGCACTCCGCACAGTAAGCGGCGGTGACATCGACGAAAACCGTCTTGCCCGAGCGAACCGCCTGCTCGACTGCTTCGGCAGACCAAACCCCCCAGCGAATCCCACCAGGCAAAACACCATCACTTAATACCGAACCCGAGCGAATCGCCCGCTGTTCGGCTTGAGCCTGGCCCAATGGATAAACCCATCCGTAAATGAGCAGGCCCGCACCGGCGACGATGGCTGCCGCCACACCGCGATACCGCCAACGCTGCCCGGCGGACATGGTTAGATCGATCTTGCCGAGCACCCAACAACTCAACCCCACAGCCACCAGAAACACCAGCGTCCACTGCAAACCGCCGGGGCCGACCTGAGTCACCAACGGATTGAGCAGCCAGATCACCATAGCCAACAGAAGAAACCCCATGATACGCTCGAATGTGATCATCCATTGGCCTGGTTTGGGCAAAAAGCTGAGCCATTTTGGGAATGCCCCAAGCAGCATGTACGGGCTGGCCATCCCGAAACCGGCAAACAGAAAGGCAAAAACGGCAATTTTCGGCGGCTGTTGGGTGGCCCAACCGAACACGCCGGCCAAAAACGGGCCGGTGCACGCAAAACCCAACACCGGGGCAAGCGCCCCCTTGGCAAACGAAGCCAGCGGGCCTTCACGTTGGATGCCGGCTTCAAGACTCGCCGCACTGCTGGGAGCTTGCAAAGTGTAAACCCCAAGCATGCTCAAAGACAATGCCATCACCACCGCCCCTAAACCGATCACCGTGACGGGGTATTGCAACACGTTCCTGCCGGCAGCAGCCACAAACCCCAGGATGACAAAAAACAACACCACGCCCACACCAAACGTCAAACCCAACACCAGGGTCCGGGCACGGGACTCGTGAGCCTGCTGCACAAACCCCAAAACCTTGATCGACAGCACCGGCAAAACACACGGGGTGGCGTTGATCAGCAGGCCATAAAGAAAGCATCCAATCAGCAATCCCGGAAACCCCAACCGCGACAGGAAACCCGCAAGCCAATCGCCGTCACCAGAGGCCACGCCTAACCCCTCATCCACCGGGACGGGCGTAGCGGTGCCCTCGGTGGCTGCACCAGACGGCTCGCGTTGCTGAGAGTCGGTCGGTTGCGTGACAGTTGAACGCTCCACCGGCAATACCAGCTCCCAGGCGATGTGTTCCGGCGGGAAGCAGGTGCCGGTCTTGTCGTCGCAGGCTTGGGCGGTCAGCACCCCGGCGATGCGGACGTGTGCCCCTTCCACGTCGCCCTCGACCTGTGCCGGGACCTTAATCCGAATCCTGCCCCGGTATTCGCTCATCTTGCCCAACTGGGGATGAATGCGTTCATGGGGCGGCGGGTATTGGGCTTTGCTGAATGTCAGGCCCGGATCGCGTTCGACGAAGACGTGCGTGGGGATGAACGCCGGCAGTGACGGCTGATTAGACTGCACGTGGTGCCCCGGGGCGATGGTGACGTCAAGAGCCACCTCGAAGGATTGCCCCGGTTTCACGGATTGAACGGTGGTTGATGGGGATACCTTTACATATTTACTCTTCTCGCCGGGGATGGGCAGGGCTCGGCGCCCATATTGCAGAACTTGCTGGTCGGCGGGGCTGGCCTTCGTGGCAAACCTGCCGACCGGCAGCTCCACCGAGATCGAATCCTGCTCCAGGATGCAGCTTCCCTTCTTACAGACCAACCACCGCAGCTCAGCCGCCAGTGTCACCTTGCTGTTTGGTTTGAGGGTTTTTGGGGCGGTGATGCTTTGTATCAGCACCGGTTCGCCCTTGAGCACATAGGTCATCAGGTCTGCCGCTTCGCGGTGGCGTTTGGGGGCGGGAAAGCTCAGTTGGCCAAGCTCAAATCCGGGCGGCAGCTTCCAGACCACGGTGGGCGCAAGGCCGCTGTCGCCGGGGTTCTTCCAGTAAATGTGTGCTCCGTCAGGGACCTTGAAGCGGATGCCGATGTCGAATGTCGCCCCGGGAGCAAGTTCTGTCACCGCCGGATGCAGGCTCACTTTAACCATGGGCTTGTCCCCCAAAGCCAAGGCGGTGTTGGCCAGGAGGGTTATCCCGAGAATCTTGAAAACCGTGGTACGCACCATGAACACCTCTCAGACGGAACACCCGGGGTTTCCGGTAGGGTGGGTGGCCCATGGCTTTAGCCGTGGGGGACACGAATTGTGTCAGGCATTCGCGTCCCCCACCGCTAAAGCGGTGGGCCACCCATGTAGTTCTTCCCAGCCGGCGGGGACACCGGCTGCTACTTGTCAAACACCCTCTCCGTCCCCGGTGGCGCCGAAATTGCTTGACAGCATCGTGGAGAGGATTATACTTAATACCAGGGTTAGTGCGAGTGGTCGCTAACTTTATGTGAATCAAAAGCCTGTGGACCCCGCAAGGGTTGCCGAGAATCTTTGCGACTGAATGTGGGTCCAGAGGGCGGTGTATGCAAGAATATGGATGAGACCTACCTGTCCCGATGTAGGGGCGGTGTTTACTGTTGTTATCTCATAGAGCGGGATTGGGCAGTCTGGCTTGAATCGGCAGGGTTAGTTGTGTTCAGGGCACTGTTCCAGTAACGGTCTTTTTGCGCGTGGGTATATGGCGCGCAGGCTTCTTACCCTTATTCTTTTTCAGCATCGTTTGTGTCGTTCGCCGATGTGCTGTGTCGCAGGCGCTATGTCCGATAACAGGGTTAGTGCACGTGTCGCGGGAAGCTGGTGAGCGTTTTCGATACACTTGTATAATTGTGAGTATGCGCCATGCAAACAGCGTTATTGCTTGGGGTGACTGACGGATGGATTCCTGCTATCGCCGCGTTTTTCGTCGGCGGTGTGCTGGCTTTCGTCGTCGTGGCCATCATCAACAAATCGAAACAAACCTCTCTAAAACAGACGATGGATACCGCCCTGGAAGAAGCCCGCAGGACCGGGGAGAACATCGTCAGAACTGCCGAAGTTGAAGCCAAGGCTGAGTATCTTCAGCGACTGGAACAATTCAACAAGGAAACCGCCGAAACGCGGGCCCAGTCGAAAGAGGCGGAGAAGCGTCTCGACAAACGCGAGGACAACCTCGAAAAGAAGCTCGACACTCTTAGCGTCAAGGAAAAGAAAATTGATCAGGCGGAGGCGAAATTGGCGGAGCAAACCCGCAAGCTGGCCGTCAAGGAAAAAGAGATCAATGCCACTCTGGAACGACAGCGCGAAACGCTGACTAAAATCTCCGGTATGTCCACCGAAGAAGCCAAAGAGCTTCTCCTGTCCAGTTTGGAGTCGGAAGTGGAACATGAGGCGGCGACCTTGGTGGATCGTCTTATGACCGAGGCGAAAGACAGTGCTAATGCCAAGGCTCGCGATGTCATCCTGACCGCCATTCAGCGCTATGCCGCGGAGCACACCTGTGACAGCACGGTCTCCACGGTGGACATTCCCTCCGACGACATGAAGGGACGGGTGATCGGGCGCGAGGGGCGCAACATCCGGTCATTCGAGAAAGCCACCGGAGTGGACGTTATCGTGGATGATACGCCCGGGGTGGTGGTGGTCAGCGCGTTTGACCCTGTTCGGCGTGAGGTCGCTCGCCAGTCGCTCGAACGTCTGATTCAGGACGGGCGTATCCATCCTGCCCGGATCGAGGAGCTGGTGGAGGACACGCGGAAGGAAATCGAGCGTGAGATTATTGAGACCGGCAAGAAGGCCGCGGTGGAAGCCAATGTCAGCGGCCTGCACCGCAAACAGATTGATTTGCTGGGGCGTTTGAAGTACCGCACCAGTTATGGGCAAAACGTCCTGCAGCATAGTATTGAGGTGGCGTATCTGTGCCAGATCATGGCGGCGGAGCTTGGTCTGGACGGGCGTCTGGCTCGTCGGTGCGGTTTGCTGCACGATATTGGCAAGGCGGTGGATCACGAGGTCGAGGGTGGGCATCCACAGATCGGGGCGGATATCTGCAAACGCTTCAACGAGCGCCCCGAGGTGCTTAATGCAATTGCCGGGCATCACGGTGACGTTGACCCGATCAGCCCTTATTGCGTTTTGGCGATGGCTGCCGATGCTATCAGTGCCTCACGCCCCGGTAGCCGGCGCGAGTCGCTCGAACGGTATGTCCAAAGGCTACAGCAGATGGAGGAGATCGCCACCAGTTGCAACGGTGTGCGACAAGCTTATGCCATCCAGGCCGGTCGGGAACTACGGGTCATGGTTGACTGCAATCGCGTGAGCGATGCCCAGGCCAGCAAGATCGCCCGGGACATTGCCAAGCAGGTGGAGGAGGCGATCACTTATCCGGGCGAGGTCAAAGTGACCGTGCTCCGCGAGTTGCGAGTGGTGGAAATCGCACGCTAGCATGGTGAAGTGCGGATTGGGAGATTGGTGGCAACATGTTGGTAAAGCTGCTTTGTGTGGGTGACGTGGTAGGCGCTCCAGGTCGGCGAATGCTGACCGAGACACTCCCCAAGCTGACCGCCGAACGGGGCATCGACTGCGTAATCGCCAACGTGGAGAACGCTGCCAACGGTTCGGGCTTGACGCCCGGGTTGTTCGCCAAGTTTGCCGAGGGCGGGGTCCACCTGATGACCATGGGAGACCATGTCTATCGGCGGCGTGACATCATCCCCACACTGGAGCGTTCAGGCTGTATCGTGAAGCCGGCCAACATGCCTCTGGGTGCACCGGGGCATGAGGTAGCCATTTACCAGACATCAAAGGGTCACAAAGTGGCGGTGCTCTCTCTGCTGGGTCGCATGTATATGAACGTCCATGCGGACAGCCCCTTCAACGCAATTGATCGTGCACTCAGCACGCTTGACCGGGACGTGAACATCGTGGTGGTGGACATGCACGCCGAAGCCACCAGCGAAAAGATTGCCATGGGATGGCATCTTGACGGGCGAGTCAGCGTGCTGTTCGGCACTCATACTCACGTCGCCACCGCGGACGAAACCATTCTCCCGGGCGGCATGGGCTACATTACCGACGTGGGCATGACCGGGCCTCACGATTCCGTTTTGGGCCGCTCGAAGGAAAACGTGCTCAGTGCCATGATCAGCGCGGTTCCGAGCCCGTTCAGCGTCGCCACCGACGACGTACGGGTGAGCGGTATCATCGTCGAGGTCAGCTCTGATACCGGGCACTGCACCGCAATCGAGCGAATCTGCATTCGAGCAGGCGACCTCTAACCCGGATTTCTCACGGCAGAGAGCCTGGTGAGGCCTTCGGCTGTGCTCAATGCCGTTGACTTGAGTGGGTGCTCTGGGGAACACGAATCGCGTCAGGATTCGCGTCCCCCACCGCTAAAGCGGTGGGCCGCTACACTTGGCGCGCATAAAAAGCGGCAGGAAGAACAGGTGTTCCTCCTGCCGCCGGTCTGGGCTTCGCAATAGTGCGGGGTGCAAGCACCCCGTCACCAGCTTTTAGAAGTTGACCTTGATGTCATAGTTCGACGACAGCAAGCGGGCCTTGGTCAGCGGGATATAGGGATCGTCGCTGATCTTGGTGACGAACATCGGCGAGAAGCCGACCATGTTAATGACGGGCGAACGCCCGGAGACAACACCATCCTCCGGGATGCGCAGCAGATGCCCGCTCCAGTTGCACACGTAGGTGCCCGGTTCGTGGATGTTATCCCACGGAATCGTGGTCGCCGGGAAACCGGTGGTGTTGTAGTTCTGAGTGTTCTGCGTTGTTTGGGTGCTCATAACGGTCCTCCTTTAAGGAACAAACTGAGCCGGAAAAAAAACACACAACGAATTAACGTTCTGATACATTGCCTGTTCAAATTGTGGTCAATACCCTTACTCGACCAGCCATGCATCATCTATCGGTAATGCTCCAAGCGAACTGAAATGATCCCGCGAAAACTTTTTAGCCGCCTCAATAGAGAATTGAGAACGACGGGTGGCCCATCGCTTTAGCGGTGGGGGACACGAATGTCTGACACGATCGCAGCGCTTAGCCCGGGTAATTCATGAACGCAGAGACGCAGAGAGCGCAGAGGGGAATTGAGAATTGCGATGATCGCAACCGCGCCGGCGTGTTTAGCGGCTCCCCAACGGGGAGCGAGAAGAACTGAG
>JAGLWJ010000003.1 GCA_023133475.1 Phycisphaerae bacterium
GCGGGTAGAACCCGCCCTACACCTACTTGGCCTACATCGCGTTGATGGCCCAGTGGTGTGAACGGTGGGGCGTCGAGGCATGGGCCTATTGCCTCTTGCCCAACCACGCCCATTTGATCGTCGTGCCCACGTCGGCTGATGGTCTCCGCCGGGCGGTCGGTGAAGCTCATCGACGCTATATGACGCTATACCCGGCGGGTCAACTTCCGCCAGGGTTGGCGCGGGCATCTCCGGCAAGGGCGGTTCGCGTCCTTCGTGCTTGATGATTACTACCTCTTTGCGACGGCCTGGCACGTGGAGCTCAACCCGGTGCGGGCCGGCATGGTCACCCGCCAATGCCATACTGTCGAAGCCTGCAGCCAAGCCAAGTCAAGCCACCCACACACCTCAGCCGGTGACACCACCGCAAGCCTCCTGAAACAAGTTATGAGACGCTGCAGGTACTCCGTCTGGCCACCGATCGGAAGCCTCCACGAGTTCGCTGCCCGAGAGACCACTTCAGGCCACACCTCGCCGTGGGATCGAAGGCAAGCCAGGACCCCAAACAGCCGATTACGCTGGTAGGCGAGCCTCTGAGTGCCTGCTGCAGGGGTTGCCCTGCGGCCACACGAAGCTTGTGCGGCCACCAGCGTGAGAAATGACCACGATATTCGCTCCGAGTTACAGGAACACATCATGGGTACTTTCCGGACTATCTCGCTTGTCTGTGCCCTCTGCAGCACGATCGGTCTGACGGGGTGCGATGTCTTCACCTCTTCCGGAGGCGCAGCCCCCAGCGCGGAAACCGGCGGGTTTCTGAGCATCTGTATCGCCGAATTCAGCCGCGTCCGGGCGATCCCGGTGGATGACGACGGTGTTGCCTTCACGTCAGCGGAGGTCTCCCTGCCGCGGGACGTGCTCGAAGAGGCGCCGGACGACGCGGTGATGGTCCTGCGAGCCCCTACGGTTACCTTCACCGCTGGGGAGGAGGTCGGCCAGGAAACCCCTGCGGGCGGTGGCGACGAGCAACAGGCCACGATCACCTTCCTGGTGTCCCGCCCGGGTCGCGACCCGTGCTCGTCCGATATTGAGATCGGCCCCTTTGAGCTGATCGTGGTTGACGGGGAGGTCACGTTTGCCGAGGAGTTGCTTCCGCTCAGTGAGGAGGCCGAAGCCGTTGTTCGCAACGGGCGTTTCGATATCTGCACCGTGACGGAGGGCGACTTCGATGGCTTGATCTCAATAGACGAGATCGTGCTCGAGTTCGGGGCGTTGCTGGCCGGCGAGGACCGTGTCGAGCTGTGTCATATACCACCGGGTGATCCCGAGAACATGCACACTATCACCGTCGGGGCATCAGCCGTGGACGCCCATCTTGCTCACGGGGACTACCTGGGGCCATGCGAAACCGACGATGACGGCAACGACGGCGATGACGACGGCGGCAACGGTGGCGACCAGGAGTCCGATTCCGACGGCGACGGTATCGCAGACGGTGCTGACGCCTGCCCGAACACGCCGGCTGGCGAGCCGGTGGATGCCGCCGGGTGTGCCTGTTCGCAACTTGATGGCGACGGCGATGGTGTGACCGACTGTGACGATGCCTGCCCGGCCACGCCCGAGGCGGCGGAGGTTGACTCAAACGGCTGTGAGTTCGAGCCGACCGACGAGGATGGCGACGGTGTGCCCGACACTCGGGACGCCTGCCCGAATACCCCGGAAGGCGAATCGACTGACACCAGCGGCTGTGGCTGTAGCCAGTTGGACGGAGATGGGGACGGCGTGGTTAACTGTGACGACCTGTGCCCCAACACACCGGCGGGCGCTGTGGTAGATGGGCTCGGTTGTCAGACCATCGTAGCTGACGCGGGCACCGACGTTGTCCTCGACGAGGTCGGGCTAGTTGCTCTGCAGGGCTCAGCTACGGGCGGGACGCCGCCTTACACCTACGCTTGGTCGGCCTCCGGGTGGGACGGAACGATGGAGCAAAGCCCCACCGTCCTGGTGTCGCAGACGACCACCTATACTCTCACGATCACCGACTGGTCCTTCCCCCCACAGACGGCCACCGACACCGTGACGGTGACCATCAGCACTCACGAGGATATTCAGTACACTATCGTTAACCTGGGCTCGCTCAGATCGAACAGCAGCTACACCACCGGCATCAATGACCTGGGGCATGTAGTCGGCTATTGCTATACCGATTCGTGGGATAAGCGAGCCTTCCTCTACAGCAACGGGACCATGATGGACCTGGGCACTCTGGGCGGCAGCGAAGCCTACGCCCGCGACATCAACAACGCCGGGCAGGTGGTCGGCGAAGCCATGGACAATGACGGCAACTGGCATGCCTTCCTCTGGGCCTCCGGCACCGGCATGCAGGACCTGGCGACGCTAGGCGGCCAGAGCAGTGCGGCCTATGCCCTCAATGAACATGGGCAAGTGGTGGGGTACTCCGAGGTCGACGGGGTCAATCACGCCTTTCTCTACGACAACGGGGTCATGACCGACCTGGACACGTTCGATTACTTCCAGAGCGGCGCCTTCGACATCAACGACCAGTCCCAGGTGGTGGGTCTGTTGATGCCTTTCACCAGCAACGCCACCGCTTTCATATATGAGAACGACCTGCTGGTTGATCTCGGGGTGCTGCTGCTGAGCGGGAGCCAGGGCTGGTTGATCAACAACTCGGGGCTGATAGCCGGGCATGCCTGGAGCGGCACGGAATACCGATCCTTCATCCACGCCCAGGACACGACCATCGACCTGGGAACGCTCGAGGGCTTCGCCAACACCTACGTCTGGGGCATGAATGACACCGGCCAGTTGGTGGGCAGCGCGACCAACCAGACCGGCACGCTGTCCCATGCCTTCGTGTTTACCGGCAGCGAGCTGTACGATCTGAACGATCTGCTGGTCCCCAACCACGGCTGGGACTATCTGACGACGGCCAACGCGGTCAACAACAGCGGGCAAATCGTCGGCTACGGCCGGATCGACGGCCAGTACCGCGGCTTCCTGCTGACCCCCGTTCCGTAGCTGCCGGGCGCCGCCAGGCGGTGCTCAGCGGGCCCGGAAGACCACGATGTAGTTGCGGGCTCCGTCGGGGGCGTTGGCGAAGGTGATGCCCTGTTGGCCGGTTGTGGTGTCCACCGTGTACCCCGTGGTAAGCACCGTTCCACCTTCATTGATGTAGCCCACGTCGCTGGCGGCGTCGAGCACCCCGGTAAGCCCGAACCTGGTGCCCACCCCGATCTCGAACTTGTCCACCTGTATCGGCGGGAAGGTGGTTACGCCGGTGAAACTGTACAGGTCTACCTGGGTCACGGCGGCAAAAGGCACGAGGCCGGTGTTGGTGGTGGTTACGGAGGTGGCGGCGATGCTGATGATCTCGGTGGTGGTTCGTCCGCGGGCGTTGAGCCCGGTGACGCGGGCGGTCCCGCCGGTGATGCTGGTGTTGCCGTCAGTGATGCTGATGATCACGTTGCGGGGGTGGATGGGGTTGGTCAGGGAGGCTTCGAGCACCTGCTGGCCCGGGTCGGCCCCGACGGAGGAGGCGGTGAAATTGGTCAGCCCCAGAACACTGCTGGTGTCGGCTGCGGCGGGAGCCAGGAAGACGTTCTGCAGGGCCAGCGTGCTGACCTCCACGAACACCGTATCGGTGAAGGAGTTGCCCGCCGCATCGGTCACCATGCAGCGGATGCGATAGGTGCCCTCGTCACCGGCGACGTTGGGCGCGGTCCAGGTGTTAGTGGTGTCGTCGGCCACTCCGTTCTGGTTGGCTGCGCCCAGGGTGCCTGCGGCGGCGCCCGCTTCGTTCAACGCCGACCAGGCGTAGTTGAAGGTCGCCGTCCCGCCGACTCGGTCGCCGACCAGGTTCACGACCTCGCCCGGCCAGACGACAGATTTGTCCGTCGTCACGTCAAGAGAGAACATCTCCAGGTTGGTCACCACGACCGCAACGGAATCTGCGAACACCTCCCCGCAGTTGTCCGCTACGGTGCAGGTGATGGTGTAGGTGTCTGTGGCGATCGCTGACCAAGTGTTGGTCGTGTCGCCGGCCACGCCGCCCTGGGTAGCCTGACCGACGCCGGTTGAGCCCGTCGCAAACGTGCCCGCCAGCGCCCCGGAGCTATCTGTGGCCGTCCAGGTGTAGTCGTAAGTTGTCTCGCCGCCGGTCTGGTTGGCGGTGAGCGTGATCGAGGTGGAGGAGCCCACGAAAGTGTCGTTGGCGGTGACGTTGAGCGAGAGCGGCGACTGTACGACGACGTGCACGGAATCATGGCAGGTGTCTCCGGCAGCGTCAGATATCTCGGCCTCGATGCGGTAGGTCCCCAGGACACCCGCTGCGGCAGCCGGGGCATTCCAGGTGTTGGTAGTGTCGCCGGCGACGCCGTTTTGGGTCGCCGCCCCGAGCGTTCCGGCGGCCGCTCCTGATTCGTTGGTGGCCGACCAAGTGTAATCGAAAGGCCCGCCGCCGGCGGTCTGGTTCCCCGACAGGTTGACCGTGTCTCCGGGGCCGACGAAGACCTTGTGGGCGGTCAAATCCAGCGAGAGGGCATCGACAGAGCCGACGACGACGTTAACGCTGTCGGTGAAGGTCGATCCCAACCAGTCGGTAGTCACGCAAATGATCGTATAGGTGTCGCTGACAGCGGCCGGGGCGGTCCAGGTGTTGGTGGCGTCGTCCGCCAGCCCGGCCTGGGTGGCCGCGCCGGGTCCGGTCGATCCGGATGTGAACGCGCCGGCGGAAGTCCCGGACGAATCCTGAGCCGACCACACGTAAGTGAAGTTTGGCTCGCCGCCGGTGCGGTTGGCCAGCAGGTCCGTGCTTGCCAGGGCGGCGATCCGCGTACGGTCGGCGGTCACGTCCAGCGACAACGGGGCATCCACGACGACCTCCAGTGAGTCGGTGAAGGTCAGCCCATTTGCGTCTGAGCCGACGACGACGATCCGGTAGGTCCCCAAAGTGCCGGGGCCGGCGGCGGGAGCCTGCCAGCCGTTGGTCACCTGGGCGCCGTTGTCGCTTTGGGTGGCCCGGCCGCTGTCCGGGCCGAGGGAACCCGTGGTGAACGTACCGCTGAGCGTGTCGCTCTCGTCGTAGCAGGACCATTCGTAGGCGAGATTGGCCGCCCCCCCGACACGCCGAACGGTGAAGCTGGTCGTGGCATTCGGCTTGACGTACGTATCCGAGGCAACCACGTCCAGGTAGAACGTGTCGTTGACGGTGACCATCACGCTGTCGATGAAGGTATGCCCGTCGGCGTCGGTGGCCGTGCAAGTGATCCGGTAGGTGCCTAGCCCGGCGGGTGCGGTCCAGGTCACGCTTCCGTCGCCGGGTTGCCCCGTCTGAGTCAGCGTGCCCGAGTTGGCCACTCCGCCGGCGAAGGTTCCCACTAGGGTGTCGGTGCTGTCCCGGGCGGTCCAGACGTATTGAAAGTTCGCGCTTCCGCCGGTTTTGTCGGCCACCAGGCTTGCTACACCGCCGGGGGCCAAGTGGGTCACGTCGGCGGTCAGGTCCAGCAGGAAGGCGTCGGTCACGGTGACCTTGGCGCTGTCGGTGAAGGTGTGCCCGTCGGCGTCGGTGGCCAAGCAGGTGATTCGGCAGGTGCCCAGGGCTGCAGGTGCGGTCCAGGTGTTGGTCACATCGTCGGCTGCGGTCTGGGGGTCGGCGGCGAACCCGGCGCAGGAACCGCCGGTGCTGTCCAGACAGCTCCAGTCGTAAGTGAAGTCCGGGCTGCCGCCAGTGCGGTTGGCTGTCAGGGTCACAACTGCCCCGGGTGATACCTGGGCATCCGAGGCGGTTACGTCCAGAAGGAAGGTGTCCGTTACGGTGACGGTCACGCTGTCGGTAAAGGTGTGCCCGTCGGCATCGGAGGCCACGCAGACGATCCGATAGGCGCCCAGGGTGGCCGGCGCGGTCCAGGTGTTGGTCACGTCGCCGGAGGCGCTTTGTGGATCGGTGGCAAAACCCGCCACCGGAGCCCCGGCGCTGTCCAGGCAGTTCCAGTCATAGGTGAAATCGGGGCTGCCCCCGGTTCGGTTCGCGGCCAGGGTGACGGTCTCGTTGGGCGAAAGGTAGGTCGCAGTTGCGGTGACGTCCAGGAAGAAGGCGTTCGACACGGTGACCATGACGCTATCGGTGAAGGTGTTGCCCTCGGCATCGGTGGCCACACAGGTGATCCGGTAGGTGCCCAGGGCGGCGGGTGCGGTCCAGGTGTTGGTCACGTCGCCGACGCCGGTCTGCGGGTCGGTGGTGAAGCCGGCGACGGGAGCACCCGTGCTGTCCAGGCAGCTCCAATCGTAGGTGAAGCTGGGCACGCCGCCGGTTCGATCCAGCATCAGGGTGATCACCTCGCCCGGGTCCACCGTAGTGGACGAGGCGGTCAGATCCGTCAGGAATTGGTCGGTCACCTCGATCTGAGCGCTGTCAGCGAAGACGTTTCCAATGGCGTCGGTAACGGTGCAGGAGACCCGATAGGTGCCCTGTGTTGTCGTGCTGGTGAAAGTGACCATTGGGCCGGTGGTCGAAGCGAGCCGACCGTCGTCCTGGGTGCCGGTCGGCGTTGTCACGCTCCAGAGATAGCTGAGAGGTGCGACGCCGCCGATGGCGACGGCCCGGAGGTCGGCTGTTCCCTGAACGCCGCCTCCGGAGGCGATAACCTGGTCGTCGGCGGAAACGTCCAGCGACAGCACCTCCCCGGCTGCTCCCGGTCCCGAGCCGCCCACGACCACCTCGACGGAATCGGTGAACATGCTCCCCTCGGCATCGGTGACCGTCAGCGTCAGCCGATAGGTCCCCAAGACGAACCCGCTGGTGAACACCGGTTGGGCCACCGTGGTACCGCTGAGGCGGGTGGCCTCCGCCTGGCCGTTCGGGGCCACCACCGACCATTCGTAGCTGTAGGGTGCGACTCCACCGTGGATGGTGGTGATCAACTGGGCTTGTCCGGCGACTCCACCGCCACCGACCAGGGATTGACGATCCACGGTCACATCGACGTTTAGCGGGAGGCCCACGTCGATCACGACCGCATCGGCAGCCACCGCCCCGGCAGCGTCGGTCACCGTGCAAAGAACTGCGTAGCTCCCTACGGTTGAGCTGCTGGTGAAGATCGGCTCGGCCACACCGGCACTATCCAAACGGTTCGGCGCTGACCCACCCTCGGGATCGGTAGTCGTCCACTTGAAGCTGTACGGAGCAGTGCCGCCGTATACGTGGGAGAAGAGCTGGACCGAGCCGTACTGGGCCGACCCCCCCGGGGCAAGCGACAGCCTGTCCGCCGTGACCACTACACCGAGCGTTCCGCCAACGGTCAAAGTCACGGCGTCGGTGGCTGACACGCCGTCGGCATCCGTGGCTGAGCATCGGATCACGTAGGGGCCCACCGCAGTCGGGGCGGTAAAGGTGACCTCGGCCTCGTCGGTTGCGCTGAGGTTGTCGTCGGCTTGTTGGCCGTCGGGACCGGTGACTCTCCAGTCGATGGCGATCGGTTCTCGCCCCCCCCGGACGTCCGTTGACAGCACCGTCTGCCCCCCTGACCCACCGGCCGTCCACAGGGCCAGCCGGCCCGCGGTTACGCTGATTCCGATTTGTTGCCCCACGACGATCGTGGTCGAGCCGATCATGACCGTGCCCACGCCGTCGGTCACCGCGCAGCGAGCGACGAAGAACCCGGCCAGATCGTCACTCTCGAACACCGGCGAGCGGACCGTAGTGTCCCACAGCAGGTGGTCATACTGTTGGTCGTCCGGCCCGATGACTTCCCAGTCGTAGGTATAGGGCTCCTGGCCCCCGATCGGCGTAGCCAGCAGCCGGGCCATTCCGTCGGCTCCGCCGCCCGGCAAGACGGAGGCCCGACTGGCGGTGACGTCCAGCCCGAGGTGCTGGCCCACGACTACAATGATCGACTCGACCGACTCGGCTCCCTCGGCATCAACCACCGTCGCGGTAAGCACGTAGATGCCCACCTGGCTGCCGCTGACAAAGACCGGAGCCAGCGGGTCGGCCAAATCCAATAGGGTGTTGTCCACGTTGCCGTCCGGCCCGATGACTGTCCAGGTGACGTCGTAAGGGGCGACGCCGCCCTGGGGATTGAGCTGCACTGTCGTCTGCCCGAACTCACCGCCGCCGGCGACGACGCCGAGGCGCTCCGTGCTGAGGTCCAAGCCCAGCGACGTCCCCACCAACACAACCAGGCAGCAGGTGGCCGATTCGCGGGCCGCGTCGGTGACCGTGCAGGTGATCTCGTAGGGCCCGTCGATGGGCCCTGCGCTGAAGTGCACAACGGCTGAGTCGCTCGTGTCCAGTAACTCGTCGGCAGGCTGTCCCGCGGGGTCGGTGGCCGACCACTGATACGTGTACGGCAGGCGGCCCCCCATCACCACCACGTGGATGGTCACCGGCTCCACCGCCGCGCCAGACCCCGGCATCTGGTATCGGTCCGTGGTCAACACCGTAACCAACCCCGGCGGCTCGCCCGCGGAATCCTCCGCAGCTTCACCACCGGAGGTAGGCAGTATGTACACCGTGCACGCCAGACTCGCCGCAGCCAGCCCGCCAGCCATAACCAGGGCGCACACCACCCTCCATCCCCGCTCAGCGCGTACAGGTCTCATAACGGGTATATCGACGCCCCCGGCGCCGGGTGCTCCCGACAAGCCCAAGGGTGGCCCGGACAAACTTGTTTCATCTGCGTTGACCTTCCTGGCGCCGGAGTTCGAGGGTCTCATTTGCCGCCTTCGACCTCACGAGTTTGCCCGTGTTCTTCTCGCCGTCCCACGGACAAGCTCCGCTCTTACGCCTTCAAGTGATCCACTCATTCTCACGCATCTTCTGCCCAGGTGGGGGACCAACGAATACGCTTGTCCCGTGCCACCCCTGGAACTCACACCAATGGTGGGTCACGAGGGCAATTATCCATTAGCAATACGACGTCGTCAAACCCGACATACCAGCGAGCACTGGACCATTTCCAGTCCGTCTCGGTTGCGGCCAACTTACGTTGGGCCGGGTTCACGTGGATGTAGTGTACCGGACAAGGATCGCCCGGCACAAGGCGCTCGAATCATACCATGGGGTGTGCGGGCGATCCTTGCCCGTGCTCGGCACGCGAGGGGTTGCCGACGTTCAACACGGGCAAGCTCGGTCTTGGCCGTATCATAGCCGTTCCCCAATTCGAGAGACACTCGCTCGGCAATCGCCCCTCGCCTCAGACGCTTGCCCGTGCCACCCATCACGCCAGTCTGAATCGGAGGACGGCATACACCCATGAACTCCTATTCAGGTCTTGAGCGGGAACATCAGTTCCTTTGTGCCGGACGGCGTTTCCACTTCAACAACAAGGACGCTGCCTTCGCCCAGTTGGTTCGGCAATTCGCCCACGTGGGCGTCGTATTCGTGATCGCCGATTTTGTTAGCCTTGACCTTGAGCGACTCAGCACCGCCCGGCGCGCGAACGAGCAGACGAACCGCCGTCGGCGCGGGTTCGCCCTGCACGTCGATCTCGAAGACCAGCTCAGCAACGTTGTCTGTCGCTGCCCCAAACTGTACGACCTCGACCGTGAAGCCCGCGATTTTGCGGCTCCCCAACTCGTGCCGCTGACCACTATGTCCGGGACCGTTGCCGTGCTCATGGCCGGCGTGGTCGTTGCCGGCATCCAGGCTGTGCTTGGGCGCGGCGGCGGCTTGTGGTGTTGCGTCCTTTGTTTCGTTCGTCGGCGATTTGCGCTCACAGCCGCTCGGCAGCAGGAGCACGATACCAATCAACGCTGTCATTAATGCAATTCGAAGCATGTTCATCTCCTCATGAAATTGACCAATGAGACTGACTTTCCTGTTGTAAGTTCATGGTGATTACGCGCGCGGCGCCCTGAAGATCAGGGCGTACCCCGCGGGCACCACCACCAAATTGAGAAACGTCGAACTCCCGAGCCCGCCCAGTACGACGATCGCCATGGGGGCGAGTATCTCGCTGCCGGGCTCGCCGGCCGCCCACGCAATGGGGAGCAATCCCAAAACGGCGGTCAAAGCAGTCATCAGGATCGGCACCAGCCGCTCCTGAGAGCCCTGGATGATCGCGTCATGCAGCGACTGACCCTCGTCCCGCATCAAGTGCGTGTAATGGTTGACCAGCAGAATCCCGTTCCGCACGGCGATTCCAAACAGCGTGATGAACCCGACCATGCTTGCGATCGAGATCACCGGAGCCTCGTAGCGACCACCAATCCCGAGCAGCGCGAGGGCGTTGCCAAACACACTCTCTGATTCCGCCATGAAGATCGCCACAATTCCACCGATCAGTGCGAGCGGCAGGTTGATCATTACCAGCACGGCGGCTCTGGTGGATCCGAACGACATGTTGAGCAACAACAGTATGAGCAGTGCCGCCCCGGCACCCATGACGTACAGGGTGTTGGACGCCGATTGTTGGGCTTCGAACTGGCCGCCATACGAAACGGCGTAACCGTGGCGAGCCACAATCGGGTCGACGCGCTGACGGACCTCCTCGACAAGATCACCAAGGTTGAATCCTTCGGCGACGTTGCAGGATATGACCGCTTTGCGCTGCGCGTTCTCCCGTGAAATCAGGTTCGACGCCTTCTCGATGCCGACGTCGGCGACTTCATTCAAGCGGACGAGCTTGCCGTCGCGGCCGCGCAGCATAAGGTCCTTTACCTGTTGGATGCGCTGCCGATGCTCCGGCGCCAGGCGGACAACGATCTGGTAGACGTTCACGCCCTCGTTCACGACAGCGACGGTCTCGCCGAAGATCGCGTTGCGGACCTGCTCGGCGGCGTCAGCCGGCGTCAGGCCCCAGCGCGCCAACTCGTCGTGTCGGTATCGAATCGGAAGCGAGGTGATCATGATCTCGCGGTTGGCGGCGACATCGCGGGCACCCGGCAGCGGCGAGACGGCCGCCTCAACTTCTTTCGCGATTTTCCGCAGCACGCGCAGATCTTCGCCGTAGACGTTGATCGCGATCGCGGCCGGCGTGCCGGACATGATGGCCGACAGCCGGTGCTCGATCGGTTGACCAATCGTTGTGGTCATCCCCGGCACCGCTGCCAGGATCTTGTCGATTTCGCGCCGGACCGCGGCATTGTCGTGGTCAGCCTCGACGGTGACCTCGATCTCACTGTTGCTGACGGGTTCGGCGTGCTCATCACGCTCGGCGCGACCCGTACGGCGCACGACCGAACGCACGCCCTCGAGCTTCGCGAGCCGCTGCTCGACGCCCCGGGCGATGCGATCGCTCTCTTCCAGCGAAGTGCCGGGCGGCGCCATCACGAAGACGGTGAAGGTTCCTTCGTTGAACTCGGGCAGGAAGCTTGCCCCGAACGTGCTCGCCAACCAGAGGCTCAACCCCGTCAGCATGAGCGCCGCAGCTACTGTGGTTTTCCGGTATTTCACGACCAGCGTCAGCGCCGGGCGATAGAGTGCCTTTAGCCATCGGATCAGGAACGTCTCCTGCACCGCGCAGCGCAGCCGTCCGCGCAGAAGAACCTTCGCCAGCGCGGGCGTCACCGTCAGCGCCACAAGCAGCGATGCCCCGATCGAGAGAATGTACGTGATCCCGAGCGGTTGGAAGAAGCGTCCTTCCAGGCCGCCAAGGAACAGCATCGGCAGAAACACGATCACGATGATAAGCGTTGCGAAGAGCACCGAGTTGAGCAGTTCCGTGCATGCTTCGTGGATCACTTGGCCGCGATCCTGGCACTCGCTCTCTGGTCGTGTCTGGTTGAGGCGTAGCCGGCGGTAGATGTTCTCGACGAAAATGATGCCGTCATCCACGACCACGCCGATTGCGACCGCCAGGCCGCCGAGTGTCATCACGTTGATCGTCTCGCCCCAGCCCCACAGCACCAGCAGCGCGACAGCGACCGAGAGCGGAATGGCTGTCAGTGTGATGATCGTCGTACGCACGTTCAGCAGAAACAAGATGAGGACGATCGCGACGATGATCGCGGCATCGCGGGCGATCTCGAGCACGTTGTGCACCGAGATGTTGATGAGGTCACTTTGCCGGAAGATGTGCCGGTTCAATGCAACGCCCGGCGGTAGGGCCGTTTCGACTGAGTCGAGGACTTCGTCGACCGCATCGGTCAGCGCGAGCGTGTTCGTGCCTGGCGCCTTTTGGATGCTAAGCACCACGGCCGCGTGTCCCCCCTCGGAGGCCGTGCCCCTTTTCAGTGCCGCGGCCACCTCGACTTCGGTTACTTGGCCGATCGTAATCGGCGTACCGTGCTCGTACTTGATGATCGTGGAACGGATGTCCTCCACGCACCGCACGCGCCCCGTCTGGCGTAGCGGAATCTCGAGCCCGTCCACATTGGCCAGGTACCCGGCTCCAGCCGTGCTGTGGGCGTTACCCGCCGCAGTCACGACATCTTTGATCGTCAGGTCATAGAGCCGCAACCGCTCCTGGTCGACGTTGACTTGGTACTCGGGCAACTCGCCGCCGATCGCCACGACCTGTGAGACCCCGGGCACGCTCAATAGCCGATTACGGAGCTCGAACTCACCGAAGGCCCGCAAGTCCAGGGGGCTCACCGAGCCATCCGGCGAGCGCAACGAGACCAGCATGATCTCACCGGTGATGCTGGTCACTGGCGTGATCTCGCTGTGCACGTCCGGCGGCAAGCGCTCCTCGGCGAGCGTCAACCGCTCGGAGACGAGGTAACGGGCACGGTAAATATTGACGCCCCAGTCGAACTCGACCCAGACGATGGACAGGCCGATCGCGCTGGCGCTGCGGACCCGCCGTACGCCCGGCAGCCCATTTACGGCGCTTTCGATCGGAAAAGTGATGTACTGTTCGACCTCGTCAGCAGCATATCCTGCGGACTCCGTCATGATGGTGACTGTGGGCGCGTTGAGCTCCGGGAACACATCGACCGCCATCCGCTGCACTTTGTAGGCGGCAAAGCCGATTGCCAGTGCCGCGAGGATGATCACGAGCGCTGCGTTCTCAACGGAGAAACGGATCAGGTTCTTCAGCATGTCAGCTCTCCGCTAGTGCTCGCCGCCTTCGTGGAACGTGCCGTCCGCGCCGCAAAAGTGGCCGCCCTTCTGCATCTCGCCAGTTGTGGAACTGGCGAGCATGAGCGGGTAGACCCCGCCGAGCACGATTTCGTCGCCTTGTCGCACGCCGCTCTTCACTTCTACCCAGCGGTTGTCCGTCGCGCCCAGGTCGGCGACGACCCGGATCACCTGGTCCGGATCACGGGGATCGCGCCGGAAAAACACCTTGTC
>JAGLWJ010000030.1 GCA_023133475.1 Phycisphaerae bacterium
GCCAAGGTCAAGAGACCCGGCTATGCAAGCGATAGCGGATCGACGTCCACCACAAACGTCTTGACCTGGGGGCGAGGTGATCCGCCACCCCGAATCCGGTCGAGAATGCGATGCATGACGTCGCTGTGGCCGGTGCGCAGCAGCAGGTCGTAGCGGTAGCTGCCGCGCAGCCGCCGCAGAATGCACGGCTGAGGGCCCAGCAGGTCGGCTCCGGGAGCGGGGAGGTCGGCGATGTGCCGGCGCAAGTCGGCGGCGAAGCTCTCCGCCACATTGCGCAGGTGACGCTCGCGAGGATCGGCGAACACAAACCGCGTCAGGCGCGTAAACGGCGGGAAACCAAGCCGCTGACGCATATCGAGCTCATCGGCGGCGAAACGCTCGAAATCGTGTTGCACAGCCGCCTGAACCGCCGTCACGTCGGGCATCAACGTCTGGATAACCACGTAACCGCCGGCCCGCTCTCGACCGGCCCGACCGGCAACCTGAGTGATTAACTGAAACAGACGCTCGGATGAACGAAAATCGGATGATAAGCCAACCAGGTCGGCACCGACCATCCCGACAAAGGACACGTGCGGAAAGTCCAACCCCTTGCCGATCATCTGTGTGCCGATCAGGATGTCGATCTCTCGAGAGCCGAGGCGGTCCACCAGGTGCTGGTAATCGCAGCCGCGTTTCATGGTGTCACTGTCTGCCCGGACGAGGCGGGCTTTGGGGAACGCTTCAGTAAGCTGTCCCTCCCGCCCAAAGCCCTCGAAGAGGGCGATGGATCGCCTGGCTCACTGCGGATTCCATCGCCCCCTCCGGGGGCTGAGAATGCGCCATCGTGTTCATGAACACGTGTCCTCATGTTCACGGCGTTGGATGTCATGGCGCCTGTCAGCCTTATGCCACAAAAAATGGCCAAAACCGATATGGTTCTCATGCGTCGCAAAGGTCAGTGCACGCGTTTTCCCTGGTCATAGAACAGGCCAATTTTCATCTCCTTGAAATTGTCCGTGGTTCCCGAGCGTAGCCACCGGGCGTCCGCTGCGCTGTCTTGCCGTGCAGCACTCGCCGACGGCAATCCGCTCGCAGCCCCCCGGCATCGCAGGATGGACAGGTTGTGGGCTTATCGTGCGGTTCAATCCCCGCCAACACGACCAGCTATCGCCGTGACTCGCAGGTAATCGAACGCCTGTGCTGCCCGGCCCTGTCGGGCCAACCGGGAGCCACTTGACATCGGCCTGTTAATTCTGTATCTTCTGTACGGACAGAAACAGGAGAACTGCTGTGGCCAGCCTCACACCAACGATGCAGGCGTTCATCCTACACTGGGGCGAGATGGGAACCCGGTGGGGCATCAACCGCACCGTCGCCCAGATTCATGCGCTGCTCTTCCTCTCGCCAGAACCCCTCAACGCAGGGGAGATCGCCGAGACGCTGGCGGTGGCGCGATCCAATGTCAGCAACAGCCTGCGCGAGCTTCAGGGCTGGGGCATCGTCAAGGTCGTCCATGTCATGGGGGATCGCCGCGACCGATACGAGGCGATGAAGGATGTCTGGGAGATGTTCCAGCTCATCGTGGACGAGCGCAAGAAACGCGAGTGCGATCCAACGCTGACCGCTCTGCGTAAGTTGACCATCAAGGCGAATAAATCCGGCGCTAAGGTCGCCCACACACAGGAACGCCTCGCCGAGATGCTTGAGTTCTACGAAACGATCACGGCTTGGTACACACAGGTGCGCCGGATGCCGACGAAATCGGTCATCAAGTTCGTCAAGATGGGAGACAAGGTGCGCAAGCTCCTTGGTGTCGTGTCGTAGACCCTTGAGATGCGAAGGCCATGCTGGTCGGGATGGCCAACTCTCGTTCGTGATCCGCATGGAGCGGTTCACCGGAGACGCGGTGGCGGGATGCACGACAGACATTGGGGAATAGCCATATGAAAGCCACAGAAGTCCATGTTGTGACAGGCGCCTTTGGGTATTCAGGGAGATACATCACTCGGCGTCTGATGGATGCGGGAGTCCGCGTGCGGACACTAACGAGCGCTCCGCAGCGGGCGAACCCGTTTGGCGACGATGTAGAGGTGCACCCTTATTCGTTTGACGACCCCGCACGGCTGGTCGATGCGCTTCGCGGCGCATCCGTCCTCTACAACACCTACTGGATCAGGTTCAACCACACGAGGTTCAAGCAGGCCGACGCCGTGCAAAACACTCTGACCCTCTTCGATGCGGCCCGCGAGGCGGGTGTGCGGCGTGTAGTCCATGTCAGCATCACGAACCCGTCAGAGGATTCGCCGCTGGAGTATTTCAGCGGAAAGGCGAAGCTGGAAAGATCGCTCATCGAATCCGGCCTGTCATACGCGATCCTGAGACCGACGGTGCTGTTCGGCGAAGAGGACATACTGATAAACAACATCGCTTGGATACTGCGGCGGTTTCCCGTCTTCGGCGTGTTTGGCGACGGCGAGTACCGTTTGCAGCCCATATTCGTGGACGACATGGCCGAGCTGGCGGCGCGAGAAGGCGGAGGGACGCAGAACTGCACGATCGACGCGATTGGGCCGGAGACCTTTACCTACCGCGAACTGGTCAGGACGATCGGCGAGATCATCGGGAAACCACGCCCCATAGTCTCAGTCCCACCCACCGTGGGGCATCTCATCGGCATCGTCATGGGGAAACTGGTTGGCGATGTCGTCATCACCCGCGCGGAGATCGCGGGGCTGATGGCCGACCTGCTTCATACGGACTCGCCACCAGCGGGTGAGACCAAGCTGACCGACTGGGTGAGGGTGCATGCCGGCACTCTCGGAGTGCGATACGCGAGCGAGCTGGCGAGACGGGCAGACCGGGCGAGCGCGTACGAGAATCTCTGAGAGGTAGCCCCTACCCGACACGCTCTGATTTAGCTGTAACTTCTTTCCAAGAAATACTCTGCGATCTCCGCGTTCTCTGCGGTGTGAGAAATGCGGGCTAAAGCGGTGGCTACCACAAGTCTATCGGATGTTCCCACACGGCTCTTCCACATGTCGATGCCCAACTCCCCGGTAGTGTCGCCATCTGTCACTACGATGAGTCGAACTGCGTTGGAAGTTCAGTCGATCCGATAGCAGTGTATCACATCCCCCGCGGCAAGTTCCGCCCCGAGATGCACAACCGCCAGGGCGTTGGCCTGGGCGAGCGACACCACGTCGTGCGAACCCTTCCAGGGTAGAACGGTGACCTCGGGCAGGGGGTGCCCCGGCTGACGTAAGGCTGGGGCCACTATGGTGCGATTGTCATCGTTGCGAGTTGGGGCGGTAAGCACTGCGGGTTCGGGTAGCTCTTCAAGCGCGCGGGTGTCGCCCGCCAGCCTTCGGCCTAACGGGCGAGCGAACAAACACCACCCCACCAACGCAGACACCGGATTGCCGGGAAGACCCACCACCCACGCATTGCCCAAACGAGCAGTCAACACCGGCTTGCCCGGCTTGATCGAAACCTTGTGAAACAACGTCTCCGCCCCGAGATCGTTAAGCACCTCGGGTATCAGATCGTGGTCGCCGACGGAAACGCCACCGGAGGTTACGATCAGGTCAGCCTGTGATGATGCCTGCTCGAAGGCATCGTGCAACGCACGGGTCTCGTCCGCCACGCGGGAGGTGAAGGTGATCCTGAAACCCGCGGTCTTGGCCAATGCCACCAGCATCGCCCCATTGCTGTCGCGGATCTGGCCTGTTCCAGGCTGACTCTCGATGGGCACCAGTTCCGAGCCGGTGGAAAACAAAGCCGCTCGCGGCTGAGGCGTGACCCGAACCGTGCTCACGCCCGCGGTCCCCAGCAATGCCACCAGTTGTGCAGTGATCACGTCACCAGGAGCAGCCAGAGGGGCACCTGTCTGGCACACTTCCCCTTTTCGTCGGATGAAACTATCCGCCTCGAGGGCGACGAGCCGAACCGTCCCATCTGCCTGAACGTCAGCCTGCTCTTGTGGAATCACCGTATCGGCACCTTCGGGTATCACCGCCCCGGTGAAGACACGGGCTGCGGACCCCGGCGGAAGCGGTGGCGGAGTTTGCCCGGCGGGAACCGTGAACGCAACCGCCAACGCCCCCCCCGATGTCAGATCGGTGGCACGCAGCGCATATCCGTCCATTGCCGAGAGGTCCGCAGCCGGCAGATCGCCATCGGCACACGGCGATTCCGTCAGATGACACCCCAGCGCCTCGGTGAGGTTCAGCTCGACCCGGGGCAGCGGGTCGACTTGCTCTGCCATTAGCTTGCGTGCGGAATTCAGGGTCCTCATCACGATAATGCCACCTCCTGACGATGTAGTATACCCACACGCCAGGCAGATGAACACCCACGCCGGCACGTAGAGAGTTGAGAATGGAGAATGGAGAAAATGGAAAATTGAAAATGAAAAATGGAAAATGGGGGGAGAGGAAACATTGTCGTTGGGTGCACTCCCTTCCTTCTTCTCTGCGCTCTCTGCGT
>JAGLWJ010000300.1 GCA_023133475.1 Phycisphaerae bacterium
GTGCAATCTGTGTAATCTGCGGATTTCTCCTCTTGCCCTCTTTGGTTGTGGGCCGCGCCAAGTGCTCCGCAGTGAAACATTGGGGCTAGCCGATAATGCCTCCGCTACTCACCGTAATCCCCTTGAGACGCATCTTGAGTTCCTCCGGGTTGGGCGCGTTTTCATAAGCGGTTTTGACCGAGATCATCTCCATTTCGACCAGCCTACGGAGGGATTCGGTGAAATCCAGCATCCCCTCGTGGTAGGAGTTTTTGATCACGCTGTTGAGGTCTTTGTCCCGGGCTTCGCCGATCAGCTTGCGAACGGTGGAGTTGGCGATCATGACCTCCACCGCTGGGATTCGGGGGACGTCCTTCTGAATGCCCGACAGCAACTTCTGGCAGATGATCGCCTGCAAGTTGAACTGGAGGGAACTGCGGATCAGCGACCTGGTTTGCTCTGGAAACAGCTCCAGAAGACGCGAAATCGCCCCTGCGCAACTCGAGGCGTGGATGGTCCCGAAACACAAGTGACCCGACTCCGCCGCCTGCAAGGCTGCCGAAAAGGTCTCCTCGTCACGCAACTCGCCGATCAGCACCACGTCGGGGTCCTGACGCATCAGGTATTTCAACGCATCGTGGAAGTCCGCCACGTCAAGACCGATCTCCCGCTGGTTGACGAAGGCCTTCTTGTCCTCGTAGACAAACTCGATCGGGTCTTCGACGGTGACGATATGGCACGCTCGACTCTCGTTGATCTGTTGCAGCATCGAGGCGATGGTGGTGCTCTTGCCGCTACCGGTGATCCCGGTCAGCAGAATAAGCCCCTGGCGATGCTCAGCCAGCTTCTCGAGCACCGGCGGCAGGTGCAGGGCATCGTAACTGAGGATATCCCTGGGAATCCGGCGGGCGGCTACGGAGGTCAACCCCCGCTGCCGGAACACATTGATGCGAAAACGTGAATCGCCCACTTGACGGGCAAAATCGCAGGCTCCTTTCTCCTCGAACAGATCCTGCAACTCGGGCGACATGATCTCATACATCATCTTCTCGATGGCTTCACTGCTAAAGGGATCGCCCTGCAACGGCCGGACACGCCCATCCAGCCTCACATGCGCGGGTGAGCCGGCTTTGAGATGGAGGTCCGAAGCCCCCATTTTCATCGCCGAACGAAAATACTTGTCAACCCGTGCGATACCTCTCTTGCCCGGTTGGGAAGAATCTGATGGGGGAGGGGTTACGCTCTCAGTTTCCTTGTCTTGGTCGGTGTTCTCCACGAAACCTCCTGCCTGTTACGGTCGCATCAGACCGACATCCTCTCGCCGGTTATGCGATTATAGTCCACTTGGAGACGCTTTGCCGCAGAGCCTCACCGCAGCGCCGTATCGCAGCCTTACTATTCTAATGATCCAGCTCTCCGCATCAAGTAGGGCGGGTTTCACCCGCCAGGGCAGGGCAATCGCATCTAATCCACTGCGGAGCACGCAGAGAATGGAGAATGGAGAATGGAGAAGCGTGGCGATCGCAACCGCGCCGGCGTGTTTAGCGGCGACAAATCCGCAGCGTTTAGCGGCTCCCCAACGGGGAGCGTGAAAAACTGAGAAAACGGCGTAATCACAGTTGTAGGGCGGGTTTCACCCGCCATTGTGGCATCGCGCGGCGGGTAGAACCCGCCCTACGTTGATTATCAATTCTCCCCGCTCCGCGCTCCTCTTCTATGTGCTCCCATCTACACGCTCCCCTTCGGGTCGCCGCTAAACGCTGCGGACTTGTCGCCGCTAAACGCCTGCGTGTGCACACAACGACGGTTGTCTCCCATCCCCCATTTTCCATTTTTCATTTTCAATTTTCCATTTGCTCCATTCTCCATTTCTCCCGACAGTGAATTATCCGGGTTAGATGCGATTGCCCTGCCCCTCCAATCGAATGAGTGCCCATCTGGCCAAGCGGCCTGACCTGGGTTATCCTGCTCATCGTGCGCCAGCTTGTCGTAGCAGCTTGGCACAACGACTCTGCGAGTATTGCCCGATGTTAGTGCGCGAACCCGTACAGGCAGGACGTTTCTACCCCGCTCAGCAAGCTCAGTGCCGCCGCGAAGTGGAGGCGCACATTGCACAAGGTGCCCATCCGATCGAAGGTGCGGTATGGGGCGGGATTGTCCCACATGCCGGATGGGCCTACAGCGGCAAGGTGGCTGGTGAGGTCTTCGCCACCCTGTCCGCCAAGTCTCAGCCGACCACCGTGGTCCTTTTCGGAGCCGTGCACCGGCATGGCGGTTGCCGGGCAGCGTTGTTCCCCTCCGGTTCCTGGGAGACGCCTTTGGGGCCTGTGGAGGTGGATGGGAGGCTGGCGGAGCGTGTCCTGGGGCACACCAACTTGATCGTCGAGGACGCTTGCGCTCACGAACAGGAGCATTCCATCGAAGTGCAATTGCCCTTCATACACCACTTGTTTCCAGAGGCGAAAATTCTGCCGATTATGGTGCCGCCCACTGCCGAGGCTGTTGCCGTGGGTGAATCAGTGGCTCATACTGTGGAGGCTTATCAGACTCGTGTGTTGCTGATCGGCTCCACCGATCTGACGCACTACGGCCCCTCCTACGGGTTTGTTCCGGAGGGTGCGGGTTCCGGGGGGCTGATCTGGGCCAAAGAGGTCAACGACCGGCGGATGATCGACCTGATTTGTGGTCTACAGGCTGAGGCGGTGGTCCCCGAAAGCCAGTTGAATCATAACGCCTGTGGTGCGGGTGCCATCGCGGCTACAATATCCGGGACCTGCCACCTGGGCGCCGATCGGGCGGTTCTGTTGCGGCATACGACCAGTCACGAAGTGCTGAGCGGGCTTGGCGGGGCCGACGCGGTTGGTTATGCGGGGATCGTATTCGCCTCTTCTCAGGCCCAAGCGTAGCGCCCCGGATTGTGAGGAAGTAAGTGGAACAGAAACTGACCGTCGGGATCGACCTGGGTGGGACTAACCTGGAGTGCGGGATCGTCACCGAGCAGGGCACCGTGCTCCACCGGGTCACACGACGATCCCGCCCCGAACGCGGGTCCGAGCCGGTCCTCGACGATATGGCGGAGCTGATCGAGAGCGTGATCAAGGAGATAGGCGCGTCAACCGACGAGGTGGTGGGGATCGGGATTGGCGCCCCTGGCCCGCTGAGTCATCGGGATGGTATCATCTTCAAAGCCGCCAATCTTCCCGGATGGGAGAACGTCCGCGTGCCGCGGGGCATTATCCGGCGTGTAGGCTTGCCCACCACACTGGAAAACGACGGAAATGTAGCCGCCTATGGCGAGTTCTGGGCCGGAGCCGGAAAAGATACCACCAGCATGGTGGCTCTTACTCTGGGCACCGGACTGGGCGGAGGGGCGATCATCGACGGGGAACTGCTCCACGGGCATTTCGAGAACGCCTTGGAAATCGGGCATTTCATCGTCGAGCCTGGTGGGCGCCCTTGTTCCTGTGGTCAGCGTGGTTGTCTGGAGCAGTACTGCTCAGCCAGCAGTGTGGGGTGGCAGGCGATGAAGGAGATCGAACGCGGGGCAAAAAGCTCGCTCACAGAGCGGATCGAACCCGGCAAGCCGCTGGGCAGCCTCGCGGTAGTCGAAGCCGCCCGTGCCGGGGACGCACTCGCCTGCCGCTTGTGGGATGACGCCTGCCGTTTTCTGGCCATCGGCTGCATCAACGTACAGCACGCTTTCAACCCCGAGCGGATCGTGCTTGGGGGCGGGATGAGTCGTGCCGGGGACTTCCTCCTCGACCCGGTC
>JAGLWJ010000301.1 GCA_023133475.1 Phycisphaerae bacterium
TGGAGTGGTTGCCTTTGCCCCCCCGTTCCGCCCCGCCGCCTTCGGCGGCGGGGCGGAACGGGGGGGATTCTTCGTTCGGCCGTCTCACCCGGCATAAATGCCGGGCCTAGCGCGACCCGTCGAAACGCGAAACTGTTTCGCCGAAAACGGCACTAGCGCTGTCATACCAGGTTCACGGCGCTGCGGTCATGCGAACCACCAGGATGATGACCTTGCCGATGTCGGTCGAACTCGGCGAAGTTGCCAGCACCACGAAATCATCCAGTCTGGCGAAGATCGAGGTTTCCACTCCGAAGACGTGCTCGAACCCGGACTTACCCGGGGCAGGGGTCAACTGCTTGGTCAGCCCCGCCCTGACCTCGAGTTCGACGAAATCGCCGGTTGAGCTACGGTTGGCCTGACCCTTCACTTCGATCCTAATCATGCCATCGAGCTGGTCGGCCCAGCCGGTGAACTCGAACTTTTCTTCGTTCCGGGCGTGGATGGTCAGCGGTGCCAGCAACGAAGTGTGGTGAAACCCCTGCTCCGCGAGGGCGTCAGCCACCGGCTCCAGCAGTTCCGGCAGGGGAGCAATGTTCTGGTCGACTGCTGCCAGGTCTCGCTGGGCGTGCAGTTTGTCGAGTAGTTCGGCGATGGCGGTCTGGGCCGACGCGGTTTGCGTGACCACCAGTTGCCCGCCATATTCGTCGATCCAGCCGAACTTCCCGCCGCCGTCCCGCCAACTATCCGGAGCCACAGCGCGGCGGATCAGGTCAATGAGTTTCTCCACCCGCTTGTCATAGCCGTGTGGCTCGGGACCGTCGGCGCGGCGGAGGGACATCCCGTCCGGCGCTGCCTTGAAATGAGGAACTTTAGCCAACAACTCGCTAACGTCATACGTTTCGGTGAAAACCTCTCTGCTCAGCCGGTCCCGGCTGGCGATCTTGACGACCTCCCCATCCACAGTGAATCCGAGTTCGACGTCACTACCGCCGACCTGATCCAGAACTTCCTGCAACACCTTGCCAAACGGAACTTTCGATGCCAGTTGCAACGTTACGGAGCTGTCGGAGGAGATACCATGCTCCTCCAGATCGCTCCACAGTACGATGATGTTCACATTGAGAAGCTCGCCGAGGGCTTTAATTACTATCTCCAGGGGGGTATCATCGAAGTCGGAGCGGACGGGTTTATCGAGCGTGCTCAATACCTCTTGCTCTTGCTGCTGCTTGGATGGGAGCTTATGCCTGGGGGTTGGGTGTCGCGCGGAGCTGCCGCCTGCAAGGGCCTTATCCAACGATCGGCCATCCAGCACGCCCTGAATGAAATAAAACGAGACTTGCAGCCCGCCGGCACCCGCCTCGGCGGCTGATTCAGCCTCCTCCGCAGCTTCTTCAAGGCTCTGCATCAGGCGCCGGACTTCCTCGATTTGATCGCACGAACCGCGCAGAACGAGCATGCAGGCGTCTTCGGCAAAGGCAAACCGGATTCGCCCGAACATCAGTGATCGCATCAGCAGGAAGAGGTCGTCGGGTGGGTCCTCCAGGCGGATCATGGCTGAGCATTCCCGCTCGCGGGCAGCGTCATCGGTGTCCAACTGCATCAAGGTGTTCACCGCCATTTCCACCACGTCATGTGGGCCGGCGATGACCACGGTGTTGGTCGTAAGGTCGAAGCCGGCTCGACAGCTTCCGGTGACTTCCTTGACCAACGCAGCCGCCTCATCGGCGTTCATATGTTTTAAGTGGACAACTTTCTGAATCCATTGACTCGCTCGCTCACCGCGAGCGGCAGCCTTGGACGACGACTTCGCTTGCTCCAGGGGCCTCTGAGCAGACGCCTCCGACGAGACCAGCAGGAACCCGGGCAGTAGGAAGAAACCTATAATACTTATCTTCTTCATCCTATTCACCATTGTCATTCTCCTTCATGTTTGTGTAGGGCAGGCAACAAACCTGCCGTCTCCGTTCTCAATTCTCCATTCTCCATTCTCCATTCTCAATTCCCCCGGTGCGGTATAGCCGGAACATGTGCACTTTGGGATGCGATGTCTTCTGAGCGACGGCTATGAATTCCCTGTCGCTGATCCCTGTCAGCACGATCTCGGCGGGCGTAACAGGTTCCTGCACCGAGGCTGTGTTTATAAGCGACGGTAGCGGGGGGTTGTAGTTGAGGACGCCTGAACCCCCACGTTCGTACTGCGAGACGAAGAGCCCCGCACCAACCACCAGGGCAAGGACGGCAGCCACTCGACCAACATGCCAGATCGAAATCCAGCGAGCACGCCGCCGTTCCACCACCGGGGCTCCGACCGATTCGGTGCTGTCCCGCAGAGCCGACAAGATGCCCTCCAGCCGGCCCATTTGCTCGTGATACTGCCGGCAGCCTTCGCACGTTTCGAGATGGATCGCCAGCGATGCCCGGTCAGCCGCCTGAAGCCGCCCGTCACACTTGTCGTGCCAGAGTTCTCGTGCCTGTTTACAGTTCATGGCTTCACTCGCTCAATGCCCACTCCGGGTGATGTTTCAGAATCCCACGACGCAACGCCTCGCGGGCATTGCGGACGTGAACCCGGGCGGTGCTCTCGCTTATGCCCAACACGTCGGCTATCCCGCTGTAGGGCATCCCCTCCAGGTGCCGTAGCACGATGGCGGACCGCTGTCGCTCCGGCAGGGCGGCAATGAGGTCTGTCACCAACTCGGTGAGTTCGGACTGGATGGCTCCGTCCACCGGCGTCTTTGCCGGAGGATCGGTTCGATGCCGGTCCTCGGCTGCCATGAGCGTTTTCCGGTGCCTGGACACCCGCCGGGTGAGGTCCAGACACTCGCGAACCACGATGGATTTGACCCAAGGCCATAGCTTGCCTTTCTCGGTCAGTTGGTCTTGCTTCGTAGCCGCCGTCGCCAGAGCACTTTGCACCACGTCCTCCGCGTCATCGAGGTTCCAGCAAAAGCGGTAAGCCAACCGCACAAGCAAACCTCGCCGGGAATGAACGTCGTCGAGTGAGCGGCAGGGTTGCCGTCCAGTCAGCCGGTTCATAGGTCGCTCCGTCGAAGGCCCCTCTATGGGACTGGTGTTGCCGGCACCGTGCTTGGATGACTCCAGTTCCGTCTCACTCACCGGGCATCCCCGTGTTCACATACCTGGACGCTTGATTGCTCTGGTCTGTTTATCAAAAAAATGCTATTTTTCTACCGATCGACACAATCGACCGGTTTCGGGATTGTACACCGATGCACCCGTTTCCGTCGCGGTACTGATCAATGACGTAGGGCGGGTGGAACCCACCCTACAATGCAGCAGAAGGAGACTACCAACAATGACCACGTTACTGGGCATCGAAACCTCGTGTGACGAAACAGCCGCCGCGGTAGTGGACGATGGGCGACATGTGCGTAGTAGCGTGGTCGCCTCGCAGATCGAGTTTCACAGGAAGTTCGGCGGCGTCGTGCCGGAAATCGCCTCCCGCAAACACCTCGAAGTGCTCAACAACGTCATCGCCGAAGCGCTGAGCGACAGCGGTTGCAGCCCCGACGATCTCGATGCTGTCGCGGTAACACAAGGCCCCGGGCTGGTGGGGGCACTGCTCATCGGGGTGACGGCAGCCAAGACCCTCTGTTGGCTTTGGGGCAAGCCGTTGGTGGCGGTCGATCACATTTGTGCCCACACGGTCAGCCCGGCAATCAGGCTGGAGACACCGCCCTGGCCGGCGGTGGCTTTGGTGGTTTCCGGCGGGCATACCACGCTCTTTTACGTCCAAGATTTCCTGGAGATCGAGCGTTTGGGAGCCACCACCGATGACGCCGCGGGTGAGGCCTTCGATAAGGTCGCCACAATCCTCGGGCTGCCCTATCCCGGAGGGCCGTCGATCGAAGCCTGTGCCCGTGACGGCGATCCACGGGCTGTGGTGTTTCCGCGAACCATGCTGGGGCGCGAGTCGTTGGACTTCTCATTCTCGGGGATCAAGACGGCGGTGTTGTATTATGTGCATGGGCCGGGGCGGACTTCCGGCGGTTTGCAGAAAATGTCCCCGTCCGATATCGCCGATACGGCAGCGAGTTTTCAGCAGGCGGTGGTGGACGTGCTGGTAGCCAAGACCATGCGGGCAGTCAGCCGCACACATGCGGACACCGTGGTGCTGGGTGGGGGCGTAGCTGCCAACGCCGTGCTTCGCCAGGCCCTGCGTCGGGAATGCGAACATCGCGACCTGACCCTGCACTGTGCCGACCTGGCATATTGCGGCGACAATGCGGTGATGATCGCCGCCCATGGCCACCATCTGTTCCACGCCGGCCAAATCGCCGACTTGGCACTCGATGTCTATTCCGGCACGCAGATGAAACGCTGAGGCGGACGGGCAGCCCAGGCCCTTCGGAGCAGGGGAACGTGATTCAGGTGTAGGGCGGGTTCCACCCGCCTTCCCCAACTGAATGTTTACCCGCGATCTTTTTTGCGGGCAATCGTAACCCCTTATACATTCAAAACTTGCAAACGGAGGAGGAGGGATTCGAACCCCCGGTACGGTCACCCGTACAACGGTTTTCAAGACCGTCGCCTTAAACCACTCGGCCACTCCTCCATATCAACACCACGGAGAACTCAGTAAAGTGCGCGAGCCCGGAGTCGAACCGGGACGGGTTACCCCACAGGAACCTAAATCCTGCGCGTCTGCCAATTCCGCCACTCGCGCGTCTGCCTCAAGATCGTATACATCCTTGACGCCGCCGTAAAGTGTGACCCTGGCGTTGGGTTCCACCCGTCCGCAGGAGTACGGGTTTACCGAATGGTTACGGGCTTTGGGCCTTCCCGTTCATTGAAGATCAAAGAGTTGGTTGTCATCGACCATGCCGAACCATCCCAGGTCATTGCGCCCTGGGTCGCCATCGTAGAACGCGCTAGGCTCGCGTGTTAAGGTGCGCTGCTGCTGATCCACGTGGCCGTCGCACCAGACAACATTGGTTGCCTTGTTGTGGCGGAAGTGGATGGTGGGGTTGGGGCGGGTGCCGTACAAAGGGAAGAACCGTGGTTCGAGGAAGCTGTACTCGATAAGGCTACCGTCCAAAAATGCGGAGTCGGCGAACATGATGGTCCGGGCGGGCCGGCGGATGCGGTCCGTGTGGGCGCCGGCTCGGTCGGTCACCAAGTGGTAGAAGCCGAGGCTGGTCCGCTCAAGCTGCCGCCCGATGAAGGAGAGGTTGTACCCATACCCGCCGCAGTTTTTCTCGAAACGACACGAGCTGCCCTCCGGCAGATTGATTCGCATGGAGGGGCAGGCTCGAATGTTGCCTTCGGGGCCGATGTACGGGACGAGCGGGCCGTCGCGCCCGTCGAACGGTTGGCTTTGCTGATCGCGCGTTCCGTGCCAGCGGTGCAGGTTGTGGGCCATGAAGTCAATCGCACCCGGGCAGTAGCAGTGGTTATTGTCGTTGGCGTAAAGCTCGTTGGCTAACGCGATCTGCCGCAGGTTCGACCCGCAGACGGCTGTACGGGCCTGCTCGCGAGCCTTTCGCAAACTCGGCAGCAGTATGGCCATCAGCAGCCCGATGATCGAGACCACGATCAGTAGCTCAACCAGGGTGAAGCCAGATACTGTTTGGCGTTGGATGCCATGCCCACGCTTGCGTGGGCATGTATTGCGTGAGGATGCTCTGAGCAGCCCTGGCACGTTTGGTCTTTCCATCACGTCATCTGCCCTCTGCATGGCCACGCAAGCGTGGACCATGCCACCCGCCACCCGCCGCCGCTCCCTTACGGTCGCGGTACTGATTGGGTCGAGGGGGATGTCGGGTCTGTGGGCCCGACCTACAGGGGCAACTGCGATTATTCGGTGAAGGCGGTTTGCCATTTCGCAAAATCTCGAAGGTCCACGTCGTCGTCGCCGTCGAAATCCATCACCCGGCACCGATATCCGATTGATTCAAGGTCACCGTTAGGCCCAGTCATACAGAACTCCAGAACGGCCAGGTCGCGGAGGTCTACAACGCCGTCCCAATTCCCGTCGCCCATCAAACCCGGCACAACGTCGGCCACGGCGTCGATCTCAGTCGAGATTTCCCCAAATAGCTCTGTCACGAAGTTCACCCCGTTGGTGATGCGGATGAAGTTGAACCCGTTGAGGTTGGCTGCTTGGCCGGTCGTCGGGTCGATCGCCCAGGCGATGTCGAAGGCGTCTCCGCCGCCGGCCCCGGGAGACATGCCAACCTCCAACGGATCGTCGGGCACTGTATAGAACTCCTCAGGTGTCATCTCCGGGTCATCGACGATGTTGTCCGCGTCCAGATCGCCCAAGATCAGCGTCGGGCTGCAATCGGCGTACCCGAAAACACCTTCTTCGGTCGCGCCGGCCCCGTTGGGGTTCTGTAGAATCGAGACGTCGAACACCTCTGAGGGAAGACGGTAGCCCTGAGTGTCCCAGACCCCGCCGCAACCTGGGGGTATCCAGTTCTGGTACGGGAACTGGGGCGATACCGGATGCGGCGGATAGGTGAGGTCCTCGATATTGTCATCCCAGGTTTGCGTCTCCCACTGCCCCACGGGATCGGTGACGTGCGAACCGGGGATCAGATACCACGGATCATCAGCCAACCCATTGCTGTTGAGGTCGCGGCTGATCTCGATGAATCCGCACTCAGCCCACTTGCGGTTGGGGTTTCCGCTGACCCAGAAGGCGTTGCCGTAGACGATGGCATCGATCCCGAACGGGTTGGCAGGGTCGTCCCGGACTGTGTGGTCGAACCCAAGGACAACATAACCGCCAAAACCCCCAAGAGTTGCCAGCGACGAATTATCAGGGTTTTCAAACCCACCAGCATAAGGTCGGCCAATGGCTTTGATTGGGTTGTTAAACAGGCTATCGTTAACGAGCTGCCCCGGGGCTGGTGCATACTCGATGACGGTTGTGGCGAACGGCAACTGGGCTGACGTCGGCACCGCGCCCGCCAGCCACACGCCAACCGCAATGGCTAACAGTGAAACTCTCTTGTGAAAACAGTATGTCATATCCGAAAATTCTCCTCTTGTTTGGGTGTCGGGGATCGGGGATCGGGTGGCCCATCGCTTTAGCGGTGGGGGACACGAATTGTGTCAGACATTCGCGTCCCCCACCGCTAAAGCGATGGGCCACCCGACGTGCTGGCTAATAAGTCCAAAGTCCCTTGTCCAAAGTCCAAAGTCAGAAACCAACGGGACCTTGGACTTTGGACCTTGGACTTTGGACTCGTCCCTGAATGGTGGGTTCCACCCACCCTACGGTTAACGCCGCCGCCAAAGTGCGCCGCCGAGCAACAGCAGCAGCATCGATCCCGGCTCCGGAACGAAAGTCAGATTGTCCATCGCAAAGTACGCCGGCGTGTTCATTCCCCAAGGCCCAACGTCGGAAGACTCCAAGGCAAATGAGAGCTTGCGGGCAGTGCTCACGCTCGCAAGGCCAACTGACACCCATTCGTCAACGACGTAATCAAGGTCGTTGTCGGCGAAACGATAGTCAGCCAGGTAAAACTCGACCTGCCCGACCTGCGCATCGTTTTCGTCCAGGCCGGTGATGATCAACTTGAACCAGTCCGGATCGTCGCCGGTCAGGCCTCCGAACTGTTTGGAATAGTAATCACCGTTAAGCATCGACAACGCGGCGTACGTCGTGTTGGCGATCTGCATGGACTCGATGACCGCCTCAGCCGGCAACTCGATGTAAGTGTCGCCGGGGTAGAAGGTGTAAGACAGCGCGTAGAATTCCGAGCCGTCACCTCCGACGCCGGTGTAGGCACTGTACTGATTATCGTATCCCGGGGTGGTGGTGTCGGTCATGTTGGATGCCGACCAGCCCGACCAGGAATAAAGTTCCCCGCCGTAGTCGGTGTAGCTGTTGTTGAAGAACGCTCCGCCGCTGTAAAATCCGCCCGCGTCATCCGATCCGTTGTAGAATGACTCGGAGCCCAGCGAGTATGGCGGTTGACCAAACTCCTCGAAATCCGCAACCGCCGCCGCCGCCGGCATTGCGGGGAACACCAGGCTGACAGCTGCTGACAGACAAAACTGAACCATTCTTCGCACTTGCACTGCATACCTCCTCACAAACGATAAGGGCTTGAGGCCGCCAACGAGTAGGGTGGGTGTAACCTCGCGCAGCGAGGTGAAACCCACCATTCAGGCTGTTGACTTAAGATGAGGGATGGGTGGCCCACCGCTTTAGCGGTGGGGGACGCGAATCTCCGCGCGAGTTCGTGCTCCCAGGCTGCTTAAGTCAACAGTATTGGACCCAAATGGGAGTGGTGAGTCATCCGGGTTGGCGCGCACATTCTCCGCCGGTCGGAAAGCAACGGGGAATGCCGGACACGGAAATGACCACCGAACCCTCCCTCGGAGTCGCTGGCCTCAATCGAAACGGTTTCCCTGGCCGGTCTCCTGACTTCCGGGCTCGCCGGGCGACCACCCACCTCTCGAAAGATGAGCCATCCAGCCGACTACTACTCACCGCACCTTCTCACCCGTCAAAAGCGGGCAATGGTCGCTTGCGGTTTTCGTTCCCGGTCACAGTAGCGGGGCTGTTCCGGATTCGCACCGGATTCCCGATTCTGCCGCCCGCATCCAACGGGCAGCCACCAGTAACCGAACCTCCGTATACATCCGCCGGGCAAGGATGTCAAGCGCGACAGAGCACTAATGGGGGCGCCCATTGTTGTTTTCGAACTCGGCGATCTTGGTCAGGCGACGTTGGTGACGCCCGCCCTCGAAGGTGGTGACCAGCCAGACGTGAACCACACGCTTGATGAGCTCCTCGCCAATCAAGTCTGCCGGGAGGCACAGAACGTTGGCGTCATTGTGCTTGCGGGATAGTTCGGCAGTTAACTCGTCGTGGCAAAGGGCCGCCCGGATACCACACACTTTGTTGGCGGTGATGGACATCCCGATACCACTGCCGCACATCATAATGCCGAAATTAGCCTCCCCCTTGGCGATGCAGGCGGCAGCGGGCAAAGCCGCGTCGGGGTAGTCGCAACTTGCCGGGCTGTTGCAACCGAAATCGAGAAACTCATGCCCCATGCTGCTCAGCATGGCCTTAAGCCTCTCCTTGGCGTGGAAACCGCGGTGGTCGCTGGACAATGCAATTTTCATAATAGTTCCACCTCTTGCAGGCGAGCAGCCAAGGCTTGTTCAATTTTGGCTACACAGGACTCATAGACCGCGACATTTCCGCCAATGGGGTCATCGACTTCGCTATCGCCACAGAGCATCCGCGTCTTGCCCTGGGCGGAAGGGACCATGGCGGTGACAGCCTGGGCGTGCCCGCTGGTCATGGCATAGATGTGGTCCGCCTGGTTGATCAATTCCGGGCTCAGGGGCATCGAAACATGACCGGTGATGTCGATGCTTCGCCGACACATGACCTCGACAGCCTCGGGGGTCGGACCCGCCCCATTGCCGGCAAAAGTGCCCGCCGAATACACCGCGATGTTCCGACCCGCCAAGCCCGAAACTGCACAATCCAACCGCCGGGCCACCATCACTCTGCACAACCCTGCTGCCATGGGACTGCGGCACGTATTCCCGGTGCAGACGAACAGGAAATTCATCGAACTGAGCCTCCGCAAGTCCCGCGTGTCGTAGACGCCTTCGCGCAATACTTCATAACCGCTTTCCCCCACCCGGACAAGTGTGGAAGGTTGCCCGAACTTTGCAGGCCCGGCATCGAGCAGCAGGTCGATATCGTCCCCTAACGCCTCAAGCGCCTCGTCGCCGCTACAGGCGGGGGGGGAACCGGCGCGGTTTGCGCTGGCGGCCACCATGGGGCCTGCGACACCCGCCAGCAACCGGCGGGCCACCTCGTGGTCGGGGCAACGCAGCCCGACCTGGTTACCGTGATAGATCTCACCGGCAACCTTTTCGTCTAAACCCCTCAGAACCGATGCCTCGGAAGTGTTGGAGACATGAAACAACAAAGTGACTGGCCCAGGCCAGCCTTTCCTTATCAATCTCCGCCCCACCGCGGGCGGATGGGGAACGTAATCGCACACTGCGTTGCGATCCGCAACATGGACGGTGAACGGTTTGCCGTCGGTGCGTTCCTTGATCCGCCGGAGCCGCCCCATCGCCTCGATATGATCCGCCCGAGCACCCACCCCGTATACGGTTTCAGTGGGGAATGCCACCACGCCACCCCGGTCCACCACGGAGACCGCGCGGGCGATCGCGTCATCGCAATCCCTTTGAACATCTATAGTTAGAACTTCAACCATGATCGTCGTGAACACCCGGCCCTCAAGGGGCTGCCGACAGACTTGTAGTTCCGGCCTCGTGCTTTGCTACAGCTCAAATGAGGGATTGAGGGTGACCCATGGCTTTAGCCGTGGGGGACG
>JAGLWJ010000302.1 GCA_023133475.1 Phycisphaerae bacterium
CGGCGATCCTTGTCCGTGGCGAAGGCCGTCGCGTGCTCCCACGGACAAGAACCGCTCGAACGTTCCACGGTGATGTCGTAGCGTTGTTCGCCGGCGGTTCTTGTCCGTGTGCCACCCGGTGTGAACGGTTACGGGAAATGTAACCACTCCAATACCCGGCATAAATGCCGGGCCTAGCGCAAGACTGCCGATACGAATCGAGCAGGGGGATGTCGGGTCTGCGGACCCGACCTACGGGGGCTGTTCCGTTTGAACGGCTTGGTTCGTTGACAGTTGTGCGGTGAGTCATATAGTGACTTGCTGGAAAGCGCAGCAAACCGCATACCACTTATTGGAGACCGCAATATGGCCAAGATGACCAAGTGGGTCTATTCCTGGGGCAACGGCAAGGCAGAAGGAAAAGGAACCCAAAAACAATTGTTGGGTGGGAAAGGTGCCGGACTGGCAGAGATGACCAGCATCGGGCTACCGGTGCCCGCCGGGTTCACCATCACTACCGAGTGTTGCTCGCACTATTTCCAGGGCAACAAGCGCTGGCCTAACGGGCTGGAGAAGCAGATCAAATCCGGCCTGAAAAAGCTCGAATCCGTCTGCAAGAAGAAGCTGGGCGACCCCAAGGACCCCTTGCTGGTCTCGGTCCGGTCCGGAGCAGCCGTCTCCATGCCGGGAATGATGGAGACTATCCTTAACCTTGGGCTGACCGACGTATCGTTGGAGGGGTTGGCTGAGCTGTCGGGCAACCGGCGGTTCGCCCTCGATGCCTACCGGCGGCTGATAATGATGTACGGCTCGACGGCGATGGGTATCGACCGGGCGAAATTCGACGACGCCTTCGAGCAGGAGAAGAACCATCAGACCCGCTTCCGGATCGGCAAACAGGCGGGCGAGAAAGTGCTCGATACCGAGGTCAACGAAAGCGAACTCGAACAGGTCATCGAGCGTTTCAAGGACATCTACCGGGCGGAGGTCGGAGCCGAGTTCCCCCAGGACCCCTACGAGCAACTCGTCGGGGCGATCAGCGCCGTTTTCGAGAGCTGGATGGCGGAAAAGGCGATCACCTACCGGAAGGTGGAGAACATCACCGGGCTGCCCGGAACCGCGGTCAACGTCTGCCAGATGGTCTTCGGCAACATGGGTGACGATAGCGGCACGGGCGTCTGCTTCACCCGCGACCCCTCGACTGGCGAGAACCAGTTCTACGGCGATCTGCTGATGAATGCCCAGGGTGAGGATGTGGTGGCCGGCGTGCGGACGCCGATTCGGCTCGGCGAGTTGGAAAACCTCATGCCCGAGCTTTACGCACAACTCGAGGCAGTCCGGGCCATTCTCGAGTTGCACTACCGCGACATGCAGGACCTGGAGTTCACCTTCGAGCGTGACAAGCTGTACATGCTTCAGTGCCGCACCGGAAAGCGTTCCCCCGAAGCCACCTTCAAGATCGCGGTGGACCAAGCCACCAAACCGCTGTTGGACAAGAGGGAAATCGCGGTTCTGGTCAAGCAGAAGTATCTGCCGAAGAAGTACGCCGCCCTGGCCGGCAAACCCATTATCAGCAAAGCCGAGGCAGTTGCTCGAATTGCCCCGGAAGATGTCGAGCGGCTCTTCTACCTGGTGATCGATCCGTCGATCGGCGAGATCGAGTTGGAGGCGCGTAAGATCGGCGAGGGGATCAACGCGGTTCCCGGTGCCGCCTGTGGGAAGGTGGTCTTTTCCGCGGCTGCGGCGGAGGCCCAGGCAGCCCAGGGCGAGAAAGTTATCCTGGTCCGCAAGGAGACCTCGCCCGAGGATGTCGGCGGAATGCACGCCTCGGTTGGCATTCTGACCGCTACCGGCGGGAAAACCTCCCACGCCGCAGTGGTGGCTCGCGGTTGGGGCAGATGCTGCATCGTGGGATGCAAGAAACTCGAGGTGGATGAGGCTGGCGGAAGCCTGACGCTCGGCGACATCACCATTCGTGAGGGCGAAGCACTCACACTCGACGGGTCGGCTGGGCGAGTCTTCCAGGGCGAGATGCCCCTGGTCAAACCCCAGACGCCGGAAGAGTTCAAGACCCTGATGAGTTGGTGTGACGAAATGCGACGCTTGCATGTGCGCACCAATGCCGACACGCCAGGGGACGCAGCTCGAGCCATCGAAATGGGCGCCGAGGGCATCGGGCTATGCCGCACCGAGCACATGTTCTTCGAGACCGAACAGCGTCGGTTGGCCATGCAGGAGATGATCGTGGCGGAAACCGAGGCGGAGCGGGTGTCTGCCCTGGATAAGCTGCTGCCCTATCAGCGAGACGATTTCAAGGGCATCTTCGAGGCGATGGACGGTAAGCCGGTGACCATCCGCCTGCTCGATCCTCCGTTGCACGAGTTCCTCCCGCATTCCGAGGCCGACATGCAGCGCCTGGCAGAAGCGACCCACATGGATATGGACAGCATCCGCAAGCGGGCGGCGTTCCTGCACGAAGCCAATCCCATGCTCGGGCATCGGGGTTGTCGTCTGTGCATCACCTACCCGGAAATCCTGGACATGCAGGTGCGGGCCATCATCGAGGCAGCCATCGACTGCCGGCGTCGCGGGGTGACCGTGCTTCCCGAGATCATGATCCCGCTGACCATCGCCGCCAAGGAGATGCAGATACTGGCCGACCAGACCCGTGCGGTGGCTGATGCCATTTTGGCTGAGGCTGGTGAAAGCCTGCCCTACCTGGTCGGCACCATGATCGAGACTCCGCGGGCTGCCCTGGTGGGTGACAAGATCGCCGAGGTGGCGGACTTCTTCAGCTTCGGAACCAATGATTTAACTCAGATGACCATGGGCTTCTCGCGTGACGACGTGGGCAAGTTTTTGCCCGACTATGTGGATCAGCAAAAAGCTGCCATCTTCACCGACAGCCCATTCCACTCGTTGGATCAGGAGGGGGTGGGGTTGTTGGTCAAGTGGTGTATCGAGCGCGGGCGCTCGAGCAAGCCCAAACTCAAGATCGGCATTTGCGGCGAGCATGGTGGAGAGTTGGAATCGGTGAAGTTCTGCCACAACGTGGGGATGGACTACGTTTCTTGCAGCCCCTTCCGCGTGCCCATCGCTCGTTTAGCTGCCGCCCAGGCTGCCATGGAGGAAAAACAGACCGCCCCGCGACCACCCAGGAAGACCGCACCAAAAAAGAAGGCTGTCAAAAAAGCGGCGGGCAAAAAGAAAGCCGCCAAGAAAAAGGCCGCCGCCAAAAAGACCAGGAAAAAGGTGACCAAGAAAAAGACGGCCAAACACACCGGTAAAAAAAAGGTAGCCAAGAAGAAAAAAGTCAAAAAAGCCAAAAAGACCCGGCGCTAAGCCGGATGATTCACCGCTGAGATCGCATAGTAGTAGGGTGGGTGGAACCTCGCGGAGCGAGGTGGAACCCACCATTCGGCTCGTACGGTGGGTTACGCTTCGCTTCGCGAAGCTCCACCCACCCTACAAAGGCGAGTGGAAGAGACGTCAACAATTCAACCTGAGTTGGAAAATCGTCAGACATCCAACGGGGCGTTCTGGGACGAGCAGCCGCCGGGGGCATGGTGGTCGTGGTGGCATGTGCCGGAGCTGGTGGCGGTCTTCGTCACCGGGGTGGCGGTGATGACCTTCCTCTACGGAGCCGGTGAGGGGGCTCCGGGGTGCGACTCGTTCTATCACATCAAGATGTCCGTCCTGCTGCCGCGGATCGGGCTGATCGACAAGTTCAAATGGCTGACCACCACGATCTTCGCCGACCAGTTCGTCAGCCACCACTGGGGCTTTCAAACGCTGATGGTGCCCTTTGTGTACGGCGGCAAGTGGCTGGCGGGCGATTATGTGACGGGGGCCAAGTGGGGGATCACGTTCTACTTCTCTTTATCGATGGTTTTGTTCCACCTGCTGTTGATGATCCAGCGGGTGCGGATGCGCTGGCTATGGTTGGGTCTGTATCTGGTGATGCCGGCCCAGTTCTTCGGCCGACACCTTTTCATCCGGGCGATTGCTCCGTCGTTGGCGTGCATGTTGCTTCTTATGGTGCTGATGTTTCGCCGCCGGTATGTGTGGTGTGCGGTGGTCGTCGCGTTGTACATCCACGTCTACCTTGGCGCGGTCTTCTATGTGCCGGTGGTGGTTGGGGCGTATTTCCTGATGGGCTTTCTCGGCGAGGACGGCGACCGCGTTTCGTGGAAGTTGCCCGCCTGGGCCATCGTGGGCATGGTGATCGGCTTACTTACGCATCCCTATCGTGACGGGGTATTTGATTTCCTGCGGGTTCAGGTGCTTGGTTCCGGCTTGACGCCGGACATTCCCGTCGGGCGGGAGTGGAAATCGTACGAAGGCAAGCTGTGGAACGTGGTTTTCGTATACTTCGGCTTCACCTTGAGCATGTTGGTGGTTTCGGTAGTGGCGCGGTTGCGGATGGGCGAGCGTCTCAACGCCAGGGAAGCAGCTATACTGGTCATCAATTTTGTTTTCCTGGTGATGGCGTTTCGGCAGCGGCGGTTCATCGAGTATTGGCCGCCGTTTGCCTTGTTGTCGTCGGCGTACTTGCTGGCTCCGTTGATGGATCGGCTGGCTGACCGCGCCCGCGAGTCTGCCCGGCGGATTGGGGCGGTTCAGTTATGGTCGTCGGCTTTGGTTCCGGTGGGCATGTTTGGTCTTGCCGGGTTTTTGCTGCTGCTGAGTCGTAGTCGCTGGTGGGGTATTGATAGGTTCGTGGCAGAGTGGCCTGTGTGGGCTTTTGTGGCGGGTCTGGTGTTTTTGGTTCCGATGTCGCGGGTTTGGCGGGGTGAAGGTAGCCGGGCAGTGTTGCCGGCGTGGCTGGTGAGCGTTGCGAACTTGTTCTGCGGTGCCTTGATGCTTTCGCTGGTGTTTGGCCCGATCCTCGCCATGTTCGATACGAGCCGTTTGCCGGCTGGGCGGATGCACGTCCCGGTTTGGGCGTGGGGTGTGCTGGGGTTGGCTTACCTCGTGCTGCCCACGATGGCAGAAACGCGGGATCAGCCGGAAAGCAGTGGCGGCTATGCGGCTATGATTCCGGCAGCCCTCACCGCCATTGTTACCGGGGGTACGTTTGTGCTGCTGCTGATCCTGGGCGGGGCGGGGCAGATGGTGAGCGTGCAGCGTTCGAGCCGTTGCAAGTACGATCTGCCCGAAGTACGCCGTGCGATGGCATATCTGCACGAAAACAGCCGCGAGGACGCGATTATCTTCACCGACGATTGGGACGTTTTCCCGCTCTATTTCTACCACAACCACCGCAACCGTTACATCGTTGGGCTGGACCCCAAGTTTTCGCACGCGCGTGATCCGGTGTTGTGGGAGCGGTATGTGAAGATCACCCAGTCCCGCCGTTTCCCGGTGCAAGCCACCGTCGAGCTACACGATGACCAGGGGCGGAAACGTAAGGAGAAGATCGAGGTGCGGCTGGAAGATATCCGCGACTACTTTGGGGCAGATTTCGTGATAACCGACCCGGACCACGTTAAGCTCGCCCGCAACCTGGAGTCCGCCCCGGAGTTGGCTCAGCGGGTTTACCCGCCAGAGAAACGCATGGGCAAGCATTGGCCGCCGTTCACCATCTATCGCATTAAAGCGACTGGGGAGTAGGGCGGGTTCCACCCGCCGGAAAGAGTCCAAGGTCCAAAGTCCAAAGTCCAAAGTCTGTAGCGCAGGCATCTTGCCTGCTTCCTCGACTTTGTCCAAGGTCCGAAGTCCCGGGTTTTGGTGTTCATGTATCCATTTACAACAACGACACCGCTGACGCACGTGCGTTTAGCGGCAACGCCGAAGGCGTGCATGACTGTCCAATGGGGTTCATGACCTTGGAACTTGCGTGTGCGATTGGGGACTTTGACTCCCTGACCTTGGACTTTGGACCTTGGACCTTGGACTTTGGACTCTTTGGGGTGCATTCTGTCCGCTCAACTACCGATAAAATAGTGGTTCACCCAATCGTCGGAGCGGTTGGGCTGGGGGTATTGCAATGGAGGCGACGGCTATGCGCAGGGCATTGATCACCGGCATCACCGGGCAGGACGGTTCCTACCTCGCCGAGTTCCTGCTGAACAAAGGATACGAAGTCTACGGCCTGATCCGGCGTTCGTCATCGTTTACCACCGGGCGGATCGATCATCTGTATCAGGACCCGCACCTCGGAAAGCCGGCTCTACGGCTGATCTACGGAGACCTCTCCGACGGCACCAACATCAGTTCGGTGCTCGACGAGCTTAACCCGGACGAGGTTTACAATCTGGCAGCCCAAAGCCATGTCCGGGTCAGCTTCGATCAGCCCATCTACACCGTGGATACCGGGGCACTGGGCACCCTGCGGATTCTCGAAGCCATTCGCAAAATGCCGCGGTCGCCGCGATTCTACCAGGCATCCAGCAGTGAGATGTACGGCAACGCATCCCAGGCCACCCAAGACGAAAATACGCCGTTCCATCCGCGAAGCCCCTACGCCTGCGCCAAAGCCTATTCCTTCTGGCAAACCGTGAACTATCGGGATGCCTACAGCCTGTTCGCCTGCAACGGCATCCTGTTCAACCACGAATCGCCACGCCGCGGCGAAACCTTCGTCACCCGCAAGATCACCCGAGCCGCCACCCGTATCAAGCTCGAATTGCAGGACCGACTCTACCTGGGTAACCTGGATGCCAGACGCGACTGGGGCTTCGCCGGCGACTATGTCGAAGCCATGTGGCTTATGCTGCAACAGAGCCGCCCCGAGGACTATGTAATCAGCACCGGCTGGAAACACTCGGTCCGGGAGTTCCTCGACGAGGTCTTCGGGCATCTCGACTTGCAGTGGCAGGGCTACGTCGAGATCGACCCGCGCTACTTCAGGCCTACGGAAGTGGACGAGCTCTGCGGCGACTCGACCAAAGCCCGCAAGCAGCTCGGATGGGAGCCGAAGGTTGGTTTTCGGGAATTGGCACGTATGATGGTCGATGCGGATATGAAGCTGGCCCACCGTGAGGCCATCTTGAGAGAACATGGGCAAGAAGTTCCGGCAGGTGAGCTATTAGTGGGTTCTGGGGCAACCGGCGTATCGTGGTAACTGGTGGCGGGGGGTTCCTCGGCAGCTATGTCCTGGACAAGCTCCGGGGCCGGGGGGCGACCTGTGTGCTGGCCCCACGCTCGGCAGAATACGACCTGACCAGAGCGGACGATGTCCGACGCATGTACGATACACTGCGCCCGGAGGTGGTCATCCATCTGGCAGCAGTGGTCGGCGGGATCGGAGCCAATCGCCGCCATCCCGGAGAGTTCTTCTATAAAAACCTGGTCATGGGCGCCCAACTAATCGAGGAAGGCCGCCTGCGGGGCATCGAGAAGTTCGTTGCCATCGGGACGATCTGCTCGTACCCCAAATTCACCCCGGTGCCCTTCAAAGAGGACGATCTTTGGAACGGGTACCCCGAGGAAACCAACGCGCCCTACGGTTTGGCCAAGAAGATGATGCTGGTGCAGTCGCAGGCCTACCGCCAGGAATACGGGTTCAATTCGATTTTCCTGCTGCCGGTCAACCTCTACGGCCCCGGCGATAACTTCGACCCGCACTCCAGCCATGTGATCCCGGCGTTAATCAAAAAATACCAGGACGCTATCGACGCCGGGCAGAGCCACGTCGTCTGCTGGGGGACCGGTCGAGTGTCGCGTGAGTTCCTTTATGCCGAAGATGCCGCCGAGGGCATCCTGCTGGCTACCGAGCACTATAACGGGCCTGAACCGGTCAACATCGGGTCCGGATTGGAGATTACCATCAAAGAGTTGGCAGAGAAGATTGCGATGCTGACCGGGTTTGGTGGTGAGGTCCGGTGGGATTCAACCAAGCCCGACGGGCAACCCCGTCGCTGCCTGGACACCTCGCGAGCAAAGGCGTTATTCGGTTTCGAGGCCCACACATCGCTCGACCAGGGCCTGCGCGAGACCATCAAATGGTATCGCCAGCGCCGAGGGGAATTGAGGATGGAGAATTGATGTAGGGCGGGTTCTACCC
>JAGLWJ010000303.1 GCA_023133475.1 Phycisphaerae bacterium
CCGCGACCGTAAGGGAGCGGCCACCCAATCAGTGCCGCGACCGTAATCCGTCCCCCACCCCGTTCGCCGGTCCTCCGGACCGGCGAAACGGGATGGGGCACCCGTGTCGCTCCCTTACGGTCGCGGTACTGATCGGATGGCTGCTTTTCCTGTGGTGTAAGCCGGCGGCAGCCGCTCCGGGAGATGTGCAGGAATCGTTTGCGGCTCCGTGCAAATACCCGGCGGGGCTGGCCTGGGATGGTGTGCACTTCTTCGTAGCCGACTGGCGAACTGCGACAATCCATCAGGTCGATCCCGGCGAGGGCAAGGTGGTGCGCACCTTCGATGCGCCGACGCTCAAACCGCACGGGCTGACCTTCGTACAGGGCAAGCTATTGGTCTGTGACGACCATACCGGTGGAGTGTACGCCCTGAACCTCGACACCGGCATCGTGGAGAACACCTTTCAAGCACCCTCCAAGCGAGCGAGGGGGCTGGCGTATGCCGACGGGACGCTGTTCATCCTTGCCGGGGGCAGGATTTACAGCGTGTTGCCGGAGGACGGGACCATCTTGAACTACTTCGCCGCACCGGACGGGGCATCCCACTGTCTGGCACACGACGGCAGATACCTGTGGGTGGCCAACCGGATCAAGAACGAGTTCTACATGGTGGACCCCAGCAGCGGCAAGGTGCTAAATATCCTCGACGCCCCAGGCCCTTATCCCGCCGGGATCGTCTTTATCGACGGGCACCTCTGGAACGTCGATTTCCAGACCCGCAAGCTCTACAAGCTTGCCATCCGGGGCAAAACCATGCACCGCCTGTCCGACACCCGGCAGGCTCGTGTCGAATACCTTTGGGCACTTAACAACTACGGGCCTGGCGACATCATTGATCTGGCAGTCAGTTTGGCTGTGCCGATGACCCTGCCCAACCAGAAGTTGTTGACAGCTATCGAGTTCTCGACCCCGCCTTCAAAAACGGTGCACGACCGCTGGGGGCAGGAGTGTGCCTTGTTCGAGATTGACCGCCTACAGGCGGGGGCCAAGGCCACACTAAGCTACGCAGTGGAGGCTGAGGTGTCAGCCATTCGCTACTTGATTATCCCGGAGAGCGTGGGCACTCTCGATGACATCCCCGCCGAGATTCGCCGGAAGTACACTGCCGACGGGTCACGCTACCGCATCACCAGCTCATACATTCAAAACACCGTCGGAAGAATCGTGGGCGATGAGAAAAACCCCTATTGGATCGCCCGGAGAATCTACGATTTTATCATCGACTCGCTGGAGTACGAGATGGTTGGCGGTTGGGACGTGCCCGAGGTGGTGTTGAAGAGGGGGACCGGTTCGTGTTCGGAGTACACTTATACGTTTGTGGCTCTTTGCCGGGCGGCGGGGCTTCCGGCTCGTTATCAGGGTAGCGTGGTGGTTCGCGGGGACGATGCCAGCATCGACGAATCCTTCCACCGCTGGGCCCAGGTGTATCTGCCCGGGTACGGCTGGGTGCCGGTGGATGCGAACAAGGGTGATGCGAAATCCCCCGCGGACCGGGCACGAGGCTTCGGCTGCTTGAGCAATCGGTTCCTAATCACCACCCAGGGCGGCGGCGACTCGGAGTATTTGCGGTGGGGATACAACTCATTCGCCCGCTACAAAACCACCGGCCGCTGCAAGGTCGAGGAGGATAACTTCGGGTTCTGGGAACCCCGGGGAAATGGGAAATGGGAAATGGAAAATTGAAAATGGGGGATGGGGAGCGTTCTTGTTAGTAGGGCGGGTTTTACCCGCCGTTGCGGCATCGTGCGGCGGGTAGAACCCGCCCTACATCCCTCTTGCCTCATGCCTCTTGCCTCTTGCCTCCTCGGGGCGGTGGCGTGCGAAGGCGATAACTCCTTCCACTATCAGCCACGCGGTCAATACCAGAACGCATAACCCGACGATAAAGAGGGACAGGCTGCCGGTGTCCGTGGGGCCGCCGGCGGATATGCTTTGGCGGTAGCTGTGCCAGAATTCGCTGAGTTTGTAGGCCATCGCCCAGGACACCGAAACCAGCATCAGCAACAACGGAACGGCAGTGTAGACGATCGGCTTACCCCACTTGTAGAGCATCACACTGACCACCAACAGGCCCAAGGCGGCAAGCAGTTGGTTGGTGGTCCCGAATAACTGCCACAAGGTGACACCTGCGGGCTTGCCGCCGATCCTGATCAGGGCAAAGTAACCGATGGCGATAACGGCAATGAGGCTGGCAACATAGCGGTTCTGTAACACGCGCAGGTGGACAATCTTGCCGATCGACTCTATATTGAAGCGGAGCAGGCGGGTGGCTGAATCCAGCGTGGTCATCGCAAAGCTCACCACCACCACGGCGATGAAACTCTTGCAGAACGACTCCAGCAGTGCCGGCGAAACGTCACTGATCCGCGTCACCCAGGTGAAAGGCCTGGAGATGATATGCCCTGCCCCGGTCAGGAAGGCTCCCAGAGCGGCGTTGGAGTCAGGCCAATCGCCGTAGAACTCCCCAAACCTATCCCCGGTCCCCACCACACAGGCCAGAATCACCAGTACCGCCAGAAAACCCTCCATCAGCATTGCCCCGTAACCGATGATGCGAGCGTCCTTTTCGCTGGAGATCTGCCGGGCGGTGGTGCCGCTACTGACCAGATTGTGAAATCCGCTGACCGCCCCACAGGCGATGGTGATGAACAGAAAAGGCCATAGCGGCAGAGCACCTCCCGATTCCGGCTCGACACTCTTGTACGCCTCGACGCAGATCGACGGGTGCCAGACCAATAGCCCCAGCAGGATCAGGGTCAGCCCCAAATAAAGTTGAAAGCTGTTGATGTAGTCGCGCGGCTGAAGCAACAACCAGACCGGCAGAATCGAAGCCACCAGTGCGTAGAACAGCAACAGATAGGTCCAGGCCTGCATCCCGGTCTCGCGTGCCTGCTTGACGTCCTCGACCGCGGTTTGAAAGCCCGGATCAGCCTTGGCCCGTGACTCGAAGTAGGCCACCGCCTCCCGGGCACCGCCGGAACCGAGTTGACAACCCTGCTCGTCCCCCGCGGACCCCGCCGTGGCAAAGGCCTCCCTGGCATCGGCATCGGTCACGAACAGGCGATACAAGGGCAGGGGCGCTTTCATCCCGATAAAAACCGTGCTCAGCATCAAAGCGAACCCAACCACGGTCACAGGCCCCAAACGCCACTTGAGCCTGTAGACCAACAACCCGATGGCCACCGCAATGGCGATCAACGAGAACGTCGGCATCACCGCCTGCGGAGAAAGATCGGTGAACAAACGGGCCATCAGCAGAGCGAACACGCCCATGGCCATCGCCAACAGAAAAAAAATGATGATAAGAAACAAGGCCCGACCCCGAGGCCCAATAACCTCGTTGGTCAAATCCCCGATACCACGACCCTGGTGACGCAACGAGGCATACAGCGTAGCCAGATCATGGACCGCCCCAATGAAAATGCAGCCGAACAGCACCCACAACAACGCCGGAAGCCAACCCCAATACACGGCAATCGCCGGGCCCACGATCGGCCCTAACCCGGCGATCGACGCAAAATGATGCCCGAACAACACTGCCCGGTGCGTTGGAACATAATCGATCCCGTCGGTTTTGGTATGTGCGGGAGTGCTCCGGCTGGGGTCCAGCCCCAGAATACGATCGGCAATGAACTTGCCGTATAGCCGGTAGGCTGCTATAAACCCCAGCCCCGACAACACTGCGATAACCAGGCTGTTGGTCAGTAAAGCCGACATTAGTGAAACGACTCCCAATTAACATTGTGACGCGCGGGTGGTGGCAATGCTGTTGACTTAAGTGGGTGCCCCATCCCGTTTCGCCGGTCCGGAGGACCGGCGAACGGGGTGGAGGACGGATGGCCGCTCCCTTACGGT
>JAGLWJ010000304.1 GCA_023133475.1 Phycisphaerae bacterium
TTGGGCGGTACTGATTGGTTCGAGTTCGAATGGCTATCGTTTCTCCATAAGGAAAAGGAACTCGCGATTGGGCTCAGTCGCATCTCGAACCCATTCATTTGTCCATTTCATCCCAGACATCACGTTCTTCCGATAGTCTACTTCGATGACATCAAGGACCTTCCCGCTCGCAGTAAGAACGCGATTCAATTCGTCTGCAGTCGCCCTGCCGCCTGAACTGTACGAGAGGATGATCCACCGTGCTCTAGTGGACCCCATCAATCGTTCAATGGCTTCCACGGCGAGGAACCTCCCATTGTCACTTTTTCTAAACTCCTCAAATACAGAGGCCGCTACCTTGTCTGAGGTATCCTCTCTTCGCCTCGCCTTACCAAAGAGCCCCGGATTATCATAAAGGCATACCGTGGTCCAGAGGTGATAATAGGAGGCATATCTTACTCGTGATGGTGGCATCTTCTCATTGTTGGAACCGTACGGTGGGTCGAAATACGCGAGGTCGACAGGAGTGTCGGCAACCAGGTCGAATATATCTCGCTGAGAGACTTGGTGTTGCTCCTCTCGAACAAAGACATTTGGCACTTTGAGAACAAGATCGCCTGACGATCTCGGCGACCAATCCTTGAGATAAGACACGAAGTGCCCAAGCGTGCTGTCCACCTTGTCGAGAGCAAGGATCAAGCTGGTCAGGGCAACGGCCCTCTCCACGGTTGAAAGGGCGAGCCTTTCGATTTCCGCTCTTATCGCGTCGAGCTTTCTCGTGTTGTGTATCTGCCAGGGTCTCTTGAGCCCATCCGCTTGAACAGCGCAGCCTGCATTGCGCCATCCCCCGTAGTTCTGCGTGAACCAGCCGTCGATCGGAGGCAACGAATTCAGGTGATCGATTAGGCCCTGATACGATTCCCGCCTCCTATCGTTGAGCAGGTAGCATGTGCCGAAGATCCTGGACCAAACCGATATATCATTACAGAAAACGCGATATCCACTCTTGGCAAATGCTTGGGAAACCCTTGTTGTGCCGGAGAACCCGTCCAATACGGTCTTTGCATCAACCCTCTTTGCCAGTCGGAGTATATGGAGAATGAGGTTCAGCTTGGACCCCGCATACTTGATGCCCTCCGTACGAGGAGTATCAACAATATCGTCGCTGAATAGTGAAAGCGTTTCCATTAGTCGTTCAAACCAGATCGTTGTTTCAGAAGAGCGATGTCTTCCTTGATCTTCTCAAGCGCGGATGAATGTCCCGCGTCTGAAGACACCAGTGCATGCGAAAACAGCTTTACCAGAACACGATTGTGTGAGTAGTCAATCCAACCGTTCGTGATACTATCGAAGAACTTGAGCGCGTTCTTGGTGTGTGTCCATAATCCACGCTGAAGGGCATTTGCGGTGGCATCGCCATATCGCACTTCGCACACGTAGTCGCCCGCGCTGTCGTAGAAACGGTGCACCGGGTGCTTTCTTCCTCTTCCTTCATCCTCTCGTACGATTCGAACGGTCTGTTGTTTCGCGAGGTCGTAGTCAAACACCAGGATGTTGCACCGCTGTCTCTTCTCATCGTATATAAGCGGCAGAACATTGATATTGCCGAAATCCGCGAAGACCGGGTCATCGAGAACTATCTGGACGTCTTCCTGTCCCCGAACGTCGCCGTCCTCCTGCTCAAGACGGGGAAACATGCGGAAGTTCTTGTCTGTGGACAACTGCAGCGGCCCGTCACCATAGGCCTTGAGGCTCACGGGGAACTCAGCTTTGGTGATCTCGTTGATGATCTTGATGTCTTCTTCATGTGATTTGGCTCGATAGAGATCCTTGCCAACGTGGATTGACCGGAAATCATACATGTATTGATTGATGAACTCCGCGATAGCGATTTCCGCGAGATCGCCGTGGGTCTTGTTGCCGATGAGGCGCATCGTGAAGATGTTGCTTAGGGTGGTGGTGATGAGGTCGGGATGCTTGCTTACAAGCAGTTTCAACCGCTCTATGAAATCTCGGTATGCTGATTTCTTGTCCATATCCTTCCTTGCAGAGACGCGTACCCAAGGCGAACGCTGCTTCCCGGTCCTTCTACGGCACAAACTTATACCCGATGCTGTGCACCGTAAGAATATGGCGAGGGTTCTTGGAGTCTTGTTCGATCTTGCGGCGCAGGCTTACGATGTGATTGTCCACGGTGCGGTTGGTGGGGCTGGCTTCCAGACCCCAAATGGTGTCCAGCAGATCGTTGCGCTCGACCGGTTGCTCGGCATGTTCGACGAGCATCTTGAGAATTTCGATCTCGAAATAGCCCAGGCTGAACAGCTCCGCACCGCGGGTGACTCGCCCCTTGGCAAAATCCACCTCAGCGCTGCCGATCTTGAGGGCCTTGGACATCGCGGGAGTCGCGCCGGCATGCCGCAAAGCCACCTTGATCCGCGCCAACAACTCACGAACCCCGAACGGCTTGGCCACATAGTCGTCCGCACCGGCTTCGAGACCACGCACGATGTCGATCTCCTGGCTTTTGGCGGTCAACATCACGATCGGCACCAATGACCCGGTCTTGCGGATGCGACGACAGACCTCCAGACCGTCCACCTTGGGCATCATGATGTCGAGTAAGATAAGGTCGGGGCGTTCGCTTTCCGCCAGGGCAATGGCCTGCTCCCCGTCCAAAGCCACCAACGCTTCGTAACCCTCGAATTGAAGGTTGTCCTTCAGACCCATAGCCATTTCCGGCTCATCTTCGGCGATCAGGATTCTAGCCATTGGTTTCTTCCTTGTGTGGTTCCCGGCACGCCGGCAAGAAGACGTGAAAGGTTGTACCTTTGATCAGGCGGGATTCCACCTCAACAAATCCTCCGTGGGCCTCGACAATGTCCCGAGTCAGGGACAACCCCAGCCCGGCACCACGCTGCTTGCGCACCTTATCATCCTGCGCCCGGAAGAATCCGTCAAACAGATAGGCTCGATCCTCAGGACTGATCCCGATCCCGCGGTCACGCATGGAGATCAACACCCCACGGCGGCCTCTGCGGGTCTCGTGGGACAACTCAACTTCCAAATGACGCTCGTTCTCACTGTACTTGATGGCGTTGCTGATGAGGTTGAGCAAGACCTGGGCAATCGAGTCGGGGTCAGCCTCGATCTCCGGCAACCCATCCGCAACGATCAATTCGTGCTCGAAACCCTTGCGGTCCAGCTCGTGGCGGTAAACCTCGTACACGTTGCGAGCGATGGTCTCCATCCGCACCCGTTGCAGTTTATAAATCTTCTTCCCCGAGTCGATGCGAGCAAAATCCAGAATGTTGTTGATCAGATGCGTAAGCCGCTTGCTCTCACGGGTGATGATCTCGTAGTACTCCTGCTTTTTCCCCTCGGAGCGGACTCGCCCTTCCAGCAGCGTTTCGCCGAACATCTGGATCAGCGCCAACGGCGTCTTCAACTCGTGTGAGACGTCAGCCACAAACTCGCTTTTGAGGCGGCTTAACTCCAACTCGCGGCGTGCCACCCGGGTGGTTGCCCGCATCAACATGAGCAAAGCCGCCAACACCAGCAGCATGATCGCCACATAAACCAGCGTCCGACGAAACGCGGAGCTGCGCTGGGCCGACACAAACACCGCCGAAGGCTGAATCGTGAGAAACGGCAACGCCGGCCCCAAAGACTCCGCCCAGGCGGAGACCTTCCTGGACGACACGCGCACCTCGAGGTTCATATATGGGTTCAGCAATGGGTATAACACCGCCCGCTCCAGCAGGAACACATCCAGCAGACCGGCGGTTATGATGGGCGTTTCCCCATTCTCGGGGAGCAGGGCGGCAATGACCACGGGACGCCCACCGACGTTCTCGTGGATGAAACGCACCTCTCCGGCACTGCGGTCGCGGATCTGCCACAACGCTCTGAGACGCGGGCCGACCAGTTCCATAAACCCTTCATAGTCGGAGTCCACGAAACTCACCTGGGCAGAGCCGGGCAGACGAGACACCTCACGCAGTTCCTCACCCTCAAAGGCGAATAGCAGCGGTATCCAAGTTGGGTATCCGGGCGAATCCACGGGTTTGGCTGGTTGTGTCGTGCGGCATTGCCCGGCGACGCCCTGCAATGCTATCCGCGTCTGACGGACGATTTCTGCATTGATCTCGACCGCCAGTCTGGCAGCGTCAGGCCTCAGTTCGGCGATACGTTGAATTGGTATCGCCCGGGTTTGTCGGATGGCCAACGCCAGACCCGCCCCCGCCAACAACACCGCCAACGCGGCAGCCCACTGACTGGTGCGGCTCCATAGTGCCACCGATTTCCGCTCCGAGTCCGGCATACCAGCACGCTCCCATACTGCGGCAACCGATTCTATTATGCCAGCCGGAAATGGAACCGCAATCAGTGCCGCAACTGTGAGGGAGCGTCCTTGGGAGGGCGAACCTCCTGGTGAGCCGTCGGCCCTGCCGCGAAGGGTGGAATCGGCTCGGCGGGAGCCTCACCCTCCCGGCGGCGGGTGGCACGGACAAGGCCCGCGCCAATACGCCTGGAACAACCACCAAAGCCTCGCCGCGGGCCTTGTCCGTGTCCCCCTGAATCCATCAATTGAGCAGCCGGGAAGGCGGGTGGAACCCGCCCTACTAGGCTGATGCCGCTTGGGCAAACGATGCGGGCTTAGTTGCGGCGGCCCAGGTGCACATTTGGCCTAACTCGCTGCTCCAGTCGTGGGCGGTGCGGCGGCGGAGGAACAGTTCGTACAATACGTCCAGCAGTTCCGCGACATCGGCGATTTGCTCGAAACGCTGTTCTCGCCGTGCTCGAGGGTCATTGCCTTTCTCGTCTGTGGGTATCCTCATTGCGGAAACCGCCATGCGCCGCCCGTTGAGCACCATTGAGAACTCGCCGGTGCGGCTGCCGATTATCAGGCCCATTTTGGTGGGTTGCTTTCCGATGGTTAAGGCGGCTTTGGCTTCAGGCAGGGCGGTGGGGCCGGTGGCGGTGATCACGTCGGTCCCGGTCATCGCGAAGTCGCACTCCATCCGCAAAACGCGGTCGATCATGACGGAGACTTCGTCTCCACCACTGACCCGCAACAGCGAATCATCCGTGTCGATCTTAAACCACAGCCAAGTCAGAAACTCCTTGCCTAAAAAGCTGCGGTCGCCGGTGTCGAAGTCATCGGGTGTGCCTTCGCAGCCCTCCGGCTCGCGCACGAGGTGGAACGGCTGGGCGTGTTCGATGCTGTCAACCCTTCCGCAAGGCTGCATGAGTCGGTAGGCCAAACGGTCCGCCGCGGCTGGTTCGAGGGCACAATCGAAGGTGTCTTGAAAGAGCAGCATCATCCGGTCGTTCATCGCGTCACCGAGGTTCCCGAAGTAGACCGTCTGGCGGTCCAGATCGATGAGCACGGGGTATGCGGACATGCGACGGAAAGCACCGGTTTTGATTTCGCGATCGGCGCGGAGTTGGGCGGTTTCGCGGGCCTTTGCCTTTTCAGCTTTGCTGAGGAACTCCCGGCCGCCGGCCTGGAGGGCGACATCCTCTTCCACCCGGATGTAGCTTTTGAGCACGGTGGAGGGTATCGTGTTGCGGTCCACGCGCATAGCCAGGCTGACGAAACGCCCCACCGCGATGCACTCGGCAGTGATGTTGTTGTCGAACAGGTGTCGCGGGGTGATCCAGCCGACCTCGACATTGTCGGCGTCGACCGCCCCATAGCGCCCGAAGGCATTTTCGCTAATCGCCTTAATGAATTCGTCGGTGACGTCCGCAGGCCCCGCCCCCTGAATGAAATAACGCCGAAACGATACCGAACCGGATGCAAGTCCCACAAGCAGCCTCCTCTATTTTTTCCGGTCTGCCCTGTAATGGAACTGGGAAGTTAGGCTCATCGGCTACGGGAGTCAACATCGGCTGACCGCCGGCGGTTGTTACTAAAACCCCGGCAAACCTGTAAGACCCGGTAAAAGCTGAACGTAGGCTGAGGCATGAAATAATCTCACATTTTTGTGGCGATGGGCAATACTGCTCGGCACGAAAATTGTAGGTGCCCCACCGCAGGGCAATCGCACCTAATTCACCGCATGCGGAGAATGGAGAAATGGATGTAGGGCGGGTTCCACCCACCGAACCATGCCACAAAGGCGGGTAGAACCCGCCCTACAACTGTGATTACGCCGTTTTCTCAGTTTTTCACGCTCCATTTTTTATGAACGCAGAGACGCAGAGAGCGCAGAGAAGAAGGAAGGGAGTGCACCCAACGACAATGTGTCAAGTCCCCCCATTTTCCATTTTTCATTTTCAATTTTTCATTTTCTGCGTGCTCCGCGGTGAATTAGATGCGATTGCCCTGTCCCCCACCCCGTCCGCCTCATTGAAGTGGAATTTTATTGAACATTGACTGCCCTGCCCAAATTGCCTATATTGAATTGCAGGGATCGGCGCTATTCGCCGATAACCTATTGTTGGTCATAGAGTACCGCCGGAATTGGTGTGGCACCAACGGCGTGCGGAGGATGTCCCATGTCCGGGATACCATCCGACATTGCGGGCTCGGCTCTTCAGGCCGGCTTTGTTCAGCGGGAGGCATCTCGAAGCGGAGATGCCGTCCGTTCGGGACAAGCTCATGCCGGCGAACGGCAGCTCCGTGCCGTTGACAATGCTACCGGCAGTGTCGAGACCTCCGACAACGATACTCAGGTCTTCGCCGACGCCGAGGGGGCCGGCGGGCAAGGGCGAATGTTCAACGAGGAGTCGCAGGAGGAACTCGAAAACGAGGATAATCGCAACGAATCCGCCGAACCCCCCGACGGAGCGATGCACTTGGACGTCCAAGCCTGATCAACACTCACACCACGGTCTTGCCGTTGGTGGGGGAATCATGTTGCCTTACCGGGAGAGTTGGAGTGAAGCCCGGTTGCTCACGCGACCGGGCTTCTTGTTTTGGGCGTGGGTTCATTGGGTGGCCCACCGCTTTAGCGGTGGGGGACGCGAATGATTCATCCGAGCACCACCGAACCCCGTAGCTGCCTGGGCGTTTGAATTCGTATCCCCCACGGCTAAAGCCATGGGCCACCCAGGCCTTTTGCGGCAGGTTTGGCCGCTCCCTTACGGTCGCGGTACTGATTGGATCGGCGGGTGGAACCCGCCCTACTTTACGGTCGCGGCACTGATTTTTGCACGGGGGAGTTGACTTTTTGAGCAATAGGATTACACTAGCACTAGAGTTGGGGGTGTATGGTAAGGGTCAAGTTATTGAGCTTCCAATAAACCTTTCGCGGGAGGTTGCCATGTCTGAGACTTCTTCCCCCACGGTGCTGTGCGATAATGTTGATGCAGCGCAGGAGATCGCCACCAGTGAGCAAGTGCTCGACAGTATCGAGGAACGGCGACGGTGGCCTCGGGCTGCCCTGCCGGCTTCGGTGACGCTGAGGGCTCCAACCGGTGCGGAGGTGCCGTCCTGCCCTATCACCAATGTCAGCAAGGGCGGTCTCCGTGTATCTGTCCCCATCGGTTTCGGATTGGCGGTGGGGCAGCGGTATGAGGTGTTGCTGGTGCGCCAAGGCTCTGCCACCAAACCCGGCGGCCCGTTCGGCAAGGGGCACCACGGCACGGTGGTGCGAACCGAGATTATGCTCGGGGAGCAGGCAGATAGCGATTGGGTGGGAATCGGATTGGAATTCGAGACTCCCGCCCTCCTGCAAGCGTAGCCCATTTTCTGATACTGCCAGGCAATCGCATCTAACCCGGATAAT
>JAGLWJ010000305.1 GCA_023133475.1 Phycisphaerae bacterium
GCCACCGCCACCCAAAGCTACGCGGAATGGGTTATCGACGGCAGCCAATTCGAAGACGAGCCCTCGCGACGTTGCTTCCGCCATTTCCTCTGCCCCACGAACAACGCGCCGATGGCCCTTAACTACAACACCGCTCTGGAATGGGCCTTCGACGGGACCGCGGGTTGGCCAACCGGCGACAACGAGTGGGACTTCCTCTCCGCACGCGAGTATTACTTCCAGGCCCTGACCGAGAGCGATGCCGGCGACCGGGAGGAGGCATTCGCAGCCGTGTTCCGGTCTGTCGGGCAGATACTCCACCTCCTGGAGGATATGAGTGCCGTCCCCCATGTCCGGGATGATATGCATCCGTTCAATGCGCCGTTGGAGGCTTATGCCGACACCAACTTCAGGAGGGCGGATCAACTCAACATCCTGCCCGGGGTAAGCACCGTGCCCCCGGCGGCGGAGCACCCGCGTTATACCTTGGCGGTGGCGTTGCCTGGGTTCAACAGGTTCAGCGATTGGTGGGATACGAATCAGTACACCGGGCAGGCGACTTTCACCTTCGGCAGCACGCCCGGGTTGGCTGAGTATACGAGCATCAACTTCTTCTCGAGGGATACGGTTTTCGAGTTTGGGGACAACAAAGCCCACCCCGCACACGCGGACACCAACCTGGCGGTGTTGTTCCCGCCTCCTGCCAACGGGCAGGTGATCCTGCCCAGCAACACCAGCAATACCACCGGGGCTGGATGGGTTGACGTCGCCAAAACGACGCCGGCTTCGATCGGGATACACCCGCTGACCCGTCTGGCTCGGGCCAGGAATATGGGGGTTTACGTCGATCCGTCGGTTCCCTACTACGGTGCCGTGCTTAACGCACCGCAACGTATCGACGTCAGTTGCGTCAACAATGCTGTTATGGCTGAGTATTCGTCGCACTTGTTCCCCAAGACGCTTGCCTATGGCACCGAGTTGGTCAATTACTTCTTCCGCGGCAAGGTGGAATTGCGCCTGACCTGGAACGAAGCCGACGGGAAGTACACGCTTGCGATCACCAACCGCTCCGGCGAGAACCTTGGTGCGGGCACCTGGCATCTTTACCAGGACGATTCCTCGGGCAACCGGGCGGAGATCACCGCCGACTTCAGCAACTACGCAGGCAGCCTGGGCGACGGCGCTTCGTTTAATGCCGGCTTCGAGGCTACCGCCCGCGAGGGGCGCTACACGCTGGTGTTCCAGGGCACCCTCGGCACCGAGACCGATACCGCGATCGTCGCCAAGGTGTTCGACATCGTCCGCGTCCACATCATCTGGGACCCCAAATCCGACCAGGACCTGTACATGTGGGGGCCGGACGGCTCACTCATCTGGTTTGGCAATCTCACCACTCAGTTCGGCGAACTGGACAACGACGACATCGGCGGCGATGGGCCGGAGAACATCACTCTGAAGAAGCTCAACGAGACCGGGGACTACGTGTTCATGATTAACTACTATCGCGACTGGTGGAGGGAGAAGACCTGGGATTCCGACACCGAGCAGTGCGTCACCAACGACCCGCCGCTGAACAGCCCCGATGATGAGGGGGACGCTTGCTATACGCAAACTACGATCACGATAACCGTGAAAACCTATCACAACTCCAGCGATCCCGTGAGAGAAGTCACCCGGCAGTTGAGCGTTCCGAATTTCGGGACGAGCGTCCCACCTCGCGGGACGGGGGAAAGTGCGGTTGGAGACTCGTGGTTTGTGACGCAGAAGGTCAGTGTTGACGACGATGGCGTGGTCACGGTGGAGGGGACACCCTGACGCAGGGAATTGAGAAAGGGAACAAGAGGAAAAATCCGCAGATTACGCAGATTGCACAGATTGACAGAGAAATATACTCCTTGGAGTCTGTAGCATCATTACAGACGTAGGGTGGGTGGAACCTGCCGTAGGCAGGTGGAACCCACCAACCGTAGCGGTGGGCTCCACCCACCCTACAGGGGATTCTACTTTTCTGCGTTCATAAGTTATCCGGATTAGAAACTCTGCAATAATGCTACAGACTCAATCCTTGCTATCTCCCAGACACTTTCTCGCAAGTCTGCGTAATCTGTGTAATCTGCGGATAGTAAAGAGTATTAGCCTGACACTATCAAGTTAACAAAATTGGCGCCGAACGAATGAGAACTATCTATGCCGACAACAATGCCACCACCAGAATCGCGCCTGAAGTCTACCAGGCCATGATCCCATTCTTCACCGAGAACTACTTCAACCCCAGCTCCATGTACGAACCAGCGCAAAACACAGCCGTCGCCGTTGCCCGTGCTCGGGAGGGAATCGCCGGTTATCTGGGCGTGAATGATCCGAAGCAGATACTGTTCACCTCCTGCGCCACGGAAAGCAACAACACCGCCATCCTGGGGGCCGCCAAAGCCAACCCAAACCGACGCCACATCATCACCACTGCCGTGGAACACCCCGCGGTGCTGGAGGTGTGCAAAGACCTTCAGCGCAACGGTTATGAGGTGACCTTTCTCCCGGTCGATGGGGACGGCAATCTGGACGTTCGCGCGTTCGTGCGTGCTCTCAGGGCTGATACGCTTCTGGTCACCATCATGCACGCCAATAACGAGACAGGGGTGATCTTCCCCATCAAGCAACTTTCGCGTCTGGCCAAGGAGACCGATCCTTCCATCATCTTCCACACCGACGCCACCCAGTCCGTGGGCAAGCTCCCTATCGATCTTGGGGAAGACTACCGGCACGTGGACCTTCTGTCCTTCTCAGGCCACAAGCTCCACGCACCCAAGGGTATCGGGGCGCTGTTCTTCAGGCGAGGCACGCGGTGTCGGCCTTTTATGATCGGCGGCCACCAGGAAGAGGGCCGGAGAGCCGGGACGGAAAATGTGCCGTACATCGTGGGGTTGGCCAAGGCGCTTGCTCTTGCCATGGAGAACCACGAAGAACAGGAAACGCGAATACGACAGCTCCGGGACCACCTGCAGCAGGCTCTGGAGCAGAAGATCCCTCATGCCCAGGTGACCGGAAAAGCCGCGCCGCGGTTGGCCAACACCTTGAACATCTCGTGCCACTACGTGGAAGGCGAGGGGATGCTCTACCAACTGAGTGCTCACGGAATCTGCGCATCGAGTGGATCAGCCTGCACCTCGGGATCGCTCGAGCCTTCCCACGTGCTAAAAGCCATGAACGTCCCCTTCGCCGCGGTCCACGGTTCCGTCCGTTTCAGCTTCAGCCGCTACAACACGCAAGAGGACATCGACCACATCATTGAGGTTTTTCCCGGGATTGTGGCGAACCTGCGCAAGCTCTCACCCTACTGGGACAACACCAGCAACATGCCCCAACCCAACGCCGAGGACTTACTTCAAAGAAACCGCTAACCCAGGTAATCGCATCTAATCCACTGCGGAGCACGCAGAAAATGGAAAATGAAAAATTGAAAATTGAAAATGGGGGGATGCGAGACATTGTCGTTGGGTACACTCCCTTCTTCTCTGCGTCTCTGCGTCTCTGCGTTCATAAAAAATGGAGCGTGAAAAACTGAGAAAACGGCGTAAGCACGGATGTAGAGCGGGTTCTACCCGCCTTCGTGGCATGGTGTGGCGGGTAGCACGGTGCGGCGGGTAGAACCCGCCCTACAAGCATTCTTCATTCTCCATGATAGAACCCGTCGGAATATAGCTCGGGATGAGCGAAGCGAACCCTGGATACGCCTTGCATCGTGTTGAGTGGTGCCGTAGAGTTGCCGGTGCCATGAAGCCCACAGAGCACGAGTTTTCCGACATCGAGTTCACCTGCCCACAATGTGGTGAGGTGCAGGATGGCTACCAGGAACAGTGCCCGCATTGTGGGCACGAGTTGGCTGAGGAATACTGTGCCACCTACCACCCGTCGGCATCCCCGCTGGCCAAAGTTGTTGCGTATATCGTGTTGGCTGGTGGTGTTCTGATGGGGCTGGCGATCCTGTGGTCGCTCTTGTGCTCGTAGCCCACAAAGCATGGATATGCTGTACGCCGTCACAGAAGGAGTGGTTTGCATGAAAATCGAAGTTAGGCATAGCCCTATCCACGAGTTGGGCGTGTTTGCGACCGCGACGATTCGCAAGGACGAAAGGATCGGGCGATACCAGTCCCGCAAGACCAACCGCGACGGGCGTTACGTGCTTTGGGTCGAGTCCGAGAAGGGGACACAGGGTTATAATGGTTATGGTCGTCTGCGTTTTCTCAATCACCGGTCCACGCCCAACAGCGAGTTGGATGGGCTGGAGTTGTATGCCCTGAGAACCATCCGCCCGGGAGAGGAGATCACCATTGACTATGGCGAAGAGTGGGCGGACGTAGCGTGAAACAGGATGTAGGGCGGGTTCTACCCGCCTTCGTGGCATGGTGCGGCGGGTAGCACGGTGCGGCGGGTAGAACCCGCCCTACTTCTGTGATTACGCCGTTTTCTCAGTTTTTAACGCCCCAGTTTTTATGAACGCAGAGACGCAGAGAGCGCAGAGAAGAAGGGAGGGAGTGCACTCAACGACAATGTCTCCCCTCATTTTCAATTTTTCATTTTCAATTTTCCATTTCTCCATTCTCCATTCGTCTTGCCGGTGTGGCGGTTGTATGATCGGGTTGATTGGCTATAATTCCCCGTCCGGCTCACAGTGAACAAGTCGGTGACGGGAGCCTGCGGATGCCCGGACAACTCGTCCCTACCAAGATGTGCTTTACCCGCGGAGTCGGCAAACACCGGCACAAGCTGCAATCGTTTGAGGCGGCCTTACGCGATGCGGGGATTGCCCCGTTTAACCTGGTCAAGGTATCGAGCATCTTCCCGCCGCATTGCAAGATCGTCCCCAAGTCCAAAGGGCTCGTGGAACTGCAACCGGGCGGCATTGTTCACTGCGTGATGGCAGAGGAACATACCAATGAACCCAACCGCCTGGTTTGTGCAGGAATCGGCTTGGCGGTCTCTTCCGACAAGACCCACTTCGGCTACATTGCCGAGCACCACGGTTACGGGCTGACCAAAACGAAGTGTGTCGATTTGGTGGAGGACATGGCTGCCAGCATGTTAGCCACCACGCTGGGGTTCGACCTGGACCCGGACCAGGCCTACGACGAACGCCGCGAAATCTACCGTAGCAAGGGGCTGGTGGTGCGGACCCGAGCCTGCGTAAAGACCGCCGAGGGCGACAAGAACGGGCTGTGGACTACCGTGCTGGCTGCCGCAGTGTTCATCTACTAAAACCGGTGATGGTTCGCCGACGTGGGGCGGGTTCCACCCGCCTTCCTGGGGTGGGGTGGCGGGTGGAACCCGCCCTACATCTGGGGATTTGGCAATGGAGACGCTCGCCAATAATTTCCTGGGGCTCGAGGCGGAGTTTTCCGACTACGCCACCGCCCGGTATGCCATCCTGCCGATCCCCTACGATGCGACCACGTCGTACCGTCCGGGGGCGCGTTTTGGCCCTTCAGCGGTCATCGCCGCTTCCGAACACCTCGAGATGTTCGACGAGGAGCTGGCCGGCGAGTTTCACGGTTGCGGTATCGCGACACTCGAGGCTCTGGCGCCGAACGCCGCCGGCCCGCAGGCTATGCACGCCAATGTCTTCGAGTATGCCAGCCGCGTGGTGCAGGACGGGAAGGTCCCTATTGCCCTTGGAGGCGAACACGGCGTGACCCCAGCGCTGGTCCGGGCTGTTGCCCTGAAGCACGAGAAGCTTTCGGTGCTCCAGTTGGACGCCCATGCCGATCTGCGGGACAGCTACGAGGGAGCCCGTTACTCTCACGCCACAGCCATGCGCCGCGTTCTGGAATATGCCGATGTATTGGTCCCGGTGGGCATTCGCAGCTACTCGGCAGAGGAAGCCCGATTTATGAGGGAACGGGGTATTACGCCGATCAGCGCTCGTCGGTGTCATACTTCCGCGGACTGGGTAGGGGCGGTTGTGGACCGTCTGACGGATAACGTTTATGTCACCATTGACATTGATGTGTTCGACCCTGCTTATGCCCCCGGAACCGGAACGCCGGAACCGGGCGGGCTGGATTGGCATCAGGTTACTGATTTGCTCCGTGGCGTGGCGAGCGAGAGGACGATCGTGGGAGCGGACGTCGTCGAGGTAATGCCCGTGCCCGGGCAATCCGTCACCGAGTTTCTTGCTGCCCGGTTGGTTTACAAGTTGATTTGCTACAGCGAAGCAGGCCTGCCCCCTTTTTAACCAAAAAGAAAGCACCAGGCACCATAAAGACACCAAGTGCTTTCCGGAGGGGAAAGAAGCTCCGTTAGCCTCGTTGCATTCTAACGATTATGCGCTTTGGAAGGGGGGTGAAATTGGAAGCCACACTGTCCTGCCACCCTTCCGATTCCGATAACTAAATTTACACCATTACAGTGACCATTGCAATGGGGTTTATACCTTAAAATGCGAGATTTATCTGTAAATACTGATTCTTTCGCGGAAGCCTGTTGTACCGCCGGCATCCTG
>JAGLWJ010000306.1 GCA_023133475.1 Phycisphaerae bacterium
GCCCTTTATGAGGGCATCGCGGTGATATTCCTGATCCAGATTTACGGTGGGCTCGATGACGTCACCATCACCATGACCGCGATGGTGACGTTTTTGATTTTCATTACCGCGGTGCTGGCTTCGGTGGGCGCCGCAGCCGTTCCCGATGCCGGCTTGGTGACCATGGTTCTGGTGGCCAGTGCGGTGCATCTGCCGATTTACTATATCCCGCTGATCTTCGCGGTTGACGCACTCCTGGACATGTTCCGGACCTCGACCAATGTGCTGGGGGACAGCGTCGGGGCGATTGTGGTCAATCGCCTGGAACGTTCACGCCTGGGCGAGACAGCGTAGGGCGGGTGGAACCTCGCGAAGCGAGGTGGAACCCACCGCACCAACTCGGAACTCGGAACGGAATGGTGGGTTTCACCTCGCTTCGCGAGGTTCCACCCACCCTACATTGCTTACGCTCGCTTTCTCCTGCCGTCAGCCTGGTGGGTTGGTTGTGTCTTGTCGGATGACTGCTTTGCCGGCGGTGCGGTTGCCGTCTTGGCAGCTTTGACGCCCTCGGCAGGTTTGCCTGTTTTCGAGGTGTCATCGGGCTCTGCGCTTTGCTTGATCACCAACTCGCGAATCTCGGCGAACAGTTCGGGGTTGTCGCGGAGGAAAACCTTAACGTTCTCGCGCCCCTGGCCCAGCCGAACGTCTTTGTAACTGAACCACGCCCCGCTCTTGCGGATCACGTTGGCGACGATCGCCAGATCCAACAGGTCGCCCTCCTTGCTGATGCCGCCGTCGAACATGATGTCGAACTCTGCCTGGCGGAACGGGGCAGCCACCTTGTTCTTGACCACCTTGGCACGCACGTGATTGCCGACCGCCATTTCCCCTTCCTTGATGGTGGATATGCGGCGAATGTCGAGGCGAATGGTGCTGTAGAACTTCAAAGCCCGCCCGCCCGGAGTCGTCTCGGGATTGCCGAACATGACCCCGATCTTCATGCGAATCTGATTGATAAAGATCACCACCGTTTTGGTCTTGGAAATGGCGGCGGTCAGTTTGCGTAGGGCTTGGCTCATCAACCGCGCCTGCAAGGCCACGTGAGAATCACCCATCTGCCCCTCGATTTCGGCTTTGGGGATCAATGCCGCCACCGAGTCTATCACAATGATGCTGATAGCACCGCTGCGGATGAGCATCTCAGTGATCTCCAGGGCTTCCTCGCCCGAGTCCGGTTGAGAGACCAGAAGCTGTTCGATGTTCACTCCACAGGTTTTGGCCCAGCGGGGGTCCAGGGCGTGCTCGGCGTCCACGAAAGCCGCCACCCCGTCCTCTCGCTGAGCCTCAGCCACAATGTGTAACGCCAGGGTGGTCTTTCCCGACGATTCCGGGCCGAAAAGCTCGATGATACGCCCGCAAGGCACACCAACCCCCCCCATGGCTAAATCGAGCGACAGGGCGCCTGTACGAATCCCCTCCACGGTGGCGTTCATGTTGGTCATCTTCATGATCGCGCCCTTGCCGTAGGCCTTTTCGATCTGCGCCAATGCCCGATCCAGGGCTTGCGTTTGGGGTACCGCTTTTTCAGTAGCCATTGTCATGTCACCTGTTTGTCAGAATACGAAACCAGACCCGTTTGCCGGGATGTAGGGCGGGTTCCACCCGCCACGCCACGCCAGGAAGGCGGGTAAAACCCGCCCTACAACCCGACGACGTTCCACATCCCCCATTTTCCATTTTCCAAGCTAATCCGCGTCACCGCCTTTGAGCGAATGGCGTGAGATAATGGCGTATCTGGCCCCATGGGGCGTCAACGTCGATTGCACCACGCACATCTCGGTGGCTTTCTGGCGATGGATGTCTGCCTGGACAGCCTCGACAGCCTCACGGAGTCGCCCGTCGGTCTTGTCTTCCCGAATACGCCCCAGGGTCAGATGCGGCGAAAACGCCCGTCGCTCACGCTCAAAACCGATCTCGGCATAGATGGACTCACAATGCTCGTTGCACTCAGCCAACGCACCACTCGCCTCTTCCACGCCCATCCAGACCACCCGGACCCTGCCCTTGGGCGGGAAGCATCCGCAACCTCCAACGGCGATCTCGAAGGGAGATGAAACCTGAGCAATCCGCTCGGTGGCTGCACGGATGTCATCCGCTCGCGTATCCGGCACCTCGCCCAGGAACTTGAGCGTCAGGTGCATCTGATCCGCCGTCACCCAGCGGACCGCGCGATCGAATGCCGATAGCTCGCGTTGAGTCTTGCGTAGAGATGCCTTGATCTCGTCGCTCAGCTCGATGGCTATGAATAATCTCATTATCCACCTAAGGTTCCGCGGCGGGTGGAACCCGCCCTACACCTGTAAACACGCCGTTTTCATGGTGGGGCACCCACGATTCGTGTCCCCCACCGCTAAAGCGATGGGCCACCCCCACCCCATAACTTCTTTCTAACTAATACTCTGCGTCTCTGCGTCTCTGCGTTCATAAATAACCCGGGCTAATCGATCCGTAGCATCTCCACCAGTTCCGCGGTTCGCTCGTCGATCTCCTGCCGCGTTACGTTTCTTACCCGCCGTAGCGAGAAATCCTCGATGGCGAAGGAAGCGGTCACCGTGCCGCGGAGCAATGCCCGACGCAATGTCGCTGTATCAAACTTGCCCTGCGATGCCAGATAACCCAACATCCCCCCGGCGAAACTGTCGCCGGCTCCGGTCGGGTCTTTAACGTTCTCGGTCGGATAAGCCGGTATGGCAGTCGCACCATCCGCGGTGACCAACAACGCCCCATGCTCGCCCTTCTTGATCACCACGAAGTCAGGCCCCAGCTTGAGAACATCCTTGCCGGCGGTGACCAGGTTGGCCTGCTCGGCGAGCTGGCGGGCTTCGCCGTCGTTTATAATTACTCCGTTAACCACCTTGAGCGTCTCGAACAGTGCCTCACGCTCGTTGGCAATCCAAAGGTTCATCGTGTCGCAGACGGTCAACCGCGGAGCCTTGACCTGGGCAAGCATCTCACGTTGCAAGGCTGGATGCGTGTTGGCCAAAAACACCACCTCGCTATCGACGAAGGCTGCGGGCACCTTGGGAGCGGCTTCTGCCAGCACGTTAAGAGAAACGTCCACCGTCTCTGCCTCGCCCATGTCACCGACATACTTGCCCGTCCAGCGAAAAGTCTTGCTGCCTGCACGCACTTCCAGACCCGTCAGGTCGATCTCGCGCGAAGCCAACACATCCCGAAACTCCGGCGGGAAATCGTCCCCCACCACTCCCACAAACCGCACCGGGGTATACTGCGTCGCGGCAAAGGCGAAATAAACCGATGACCCGCCCAGAACCTCTTCCGCTTGGCCGTGGGGTGTCGTAACCGTATCAATTCCAATGCTTCCAGTGACCAACAATGACATTGCCTTACTCTTGCTCCTTTAGTGTGATCGCATGTCTGATTCGATTGAGTGTGCCCGCTCTGCCCAGCAGAACCAGCGTATCGTAAATCGCCGGGCTAACCGTCGAGCCGCTGACCGCCACGCGGATCGGCTGAGCCACGTCGCCCAGCTTGCGGCCCTGCTCGTCGCAAAGGCCGGTGATGCACCGCTCCAATTGCTCGGTGGTCCAGTCGGTGAGGGCTTCAAGCCGCGGCAGCACCGCTTCCAACATGGCGAAACCCTGCCCCTCCTTCTTGCGTAAAACCTTCTTGACCGCCTTGGCGTTGTACTCGATGGCATCGTCCGGCACAAAGAGCGCCCCCGCCTTAGCCTGCACGTCACGGAAAGTGCGAAACCCCGTACAAAGCCGCAACACATGCCCCAAGGTCGCGTCGTCCAGCGAACGCATCGGCAAGTCGTTCAGCACCAGAAAATCCTTAAAGGCTTCCAGCAGCCGCTCGGGCGACACTCGCGAAGCCCACCCGGTATTGAACGCCAGCAGCTTGTCACGATCGAACTTGGCGTTACTCTTGCCGATGCCGCCCACCTCGAAACGTGCGACGGTCTCCTCGAGAGTCAACTGCTCGGTGTCGTCCCCGGTGGACCAGCCCAACAGCGAGATGAAATTGAGCAGCGCCTCGGGCAAATAACCCGCCACGCGGAAATCGTGCACATCGATCTCGGGCGGGGTCTCGCCTTTCTTGATGGCTTTTTCCTTGTCGCGCTTGCTCATCTTGCTGCCGTTCATGTTGAAGATGATGGGCAGGTGGGCATAGCGCGGCGTCTCAAAGCCCAACGCCCGTTGCAGAGCGATGTGCTTGGCGGTGTTCATCAGGTGCTCCTGCCCACGCAGCACATGGGTGATCCCCATCAGCGCGTCATCGACCACGCAGGCAAGGTGATAGGTAGGCCAACCGTCGCCTTTTTGAATGATGAAGTCTTCCAGTTCCTCCGCCGCCAGGGTGACCGGCCCCAGGATGTCATCCGTGGTGGTGACGGCTTCGTTTGGCATCATAAACCGCACCACCACCGCTTTTCCCGCCTCGCGTGCCTGTTGAGCCTGCTCGGCGGTGGGCAGGGGGATGGGTCGGCGGTAGCGGTATTCGCCTTTCTCCTTGCGGGCCTGCTCGCGCATGGCAGCCAACTCCTCCGGCGTTTCCAGGGCGTAGTAAGCCCGACCCGCATCGAGAAGTTGCTGAGCATATTTCTTGTAGAGGTCCAGCCGTTCGCTCTGATAATAAGGCCCCAAGTCCTCGCCGGCTTCGGGGCCTTCATCCCAGATCAGCCCAAGCCACCGCAGATCACTGAGAATCTTCGGGAGCGAGTCTTCGACATGGCGGCTGCGGTCGGTGTCCTCGATCCGCAGGATGAACTTTCCGCCCGCGGTTTTCCTGGCGATAAGCCAATTGAACAAAGCAGTTCGCGCCCCCCCGAAGTGAAGATACCCGGTGGGCGACGGGGCAAACCGAACTCGAACAGGTGATACACTCACAACAAAAGCCTCACATAAACCCTAACTCTTGCCGAACAATACACGGGGTCCAAGGGCATGTCAAGCCCATCCAATCAGTCCCGCCTGCTTGTAGGGCGGGTTCCACCCGCCGCAACCGGCAGAATGAGAAATGGAAAATGGAAAATGGAAAATGCTGACTTGGCAACGTTTTCAGTTATTCGTTCCCCGGTTCTCCATATTAACATCTCCATTTTTCACGCTCCCCGTTGGGGAGCCGCTAAACGCTGTGGACCGTCGCCGCTAAACCTGGATTATTCATGAACGCAGAGACGCAGAGAGCGCAGAAAAAAGCGAGAAGAGATGAGGATAAGGGGGGGAGAGTCGAAACAGGGCAACGCCGCCAACCCCACATTT
>JAGLWJ010000307.1 GCA_023133475.1 Phycisphaerae bacterium
AGCCCCCGTAGGGGGCGACGGATCGGCCGGGCTCACCGCGGATTCCGTCGCCCCCTCCGGGGGCTCGGGTCGCACGGAACGCCAACCCAGGGCTTCGCCCTGGGCTATATTCCGTCGCCCCCTGCGGGGGCTGAGAATGCGTCATTGTGTTCATGAACACATATCCTTAAGGTTCACGGCGTTGGGCGCCATGCATTCGTGTCCCCCACCGCTAAAGCGATGGGCCACCCGCTTTATCCCCCAGGGCCAACCAACAACGGGGACAAGATGTTGAAGTCCACCAAGTCCACGTCACCGTCCGGTTCAAAATCAAAAGCCGCGGCGCACGGGGCTGACGGCGAATCCCCCAGGCACGCCTGGAACGCGGCGAAGTCCTCCAAATCGACGTCGCTGTCGCCGTCGAAGTCGCCATCGGCGCTGGGGTCCGCGACGGTGAAGGTGCCGGCGCTCTCGTTGAACACACCATAACCGCCACTAATATAGGAGCGCACCCGCACCTTGTAATCCGACCCAGCCGCGGGCGGTGCCCACGGAGTCGAGGTGGCTCCGGGGGCGGTCAAGGCGATGATGTCTGTCCAGACCGTATTCTCACATGTGATCTCCAGATCATCGATCCAGGCGGTGTCGCTGTAGTACGACATCGAGGTATCCTTGGTATACTCCCACTTCAATTCGTGGGACGAGCCGACAAGTGTCGTGGTGTACAAGGCCCAACTGCCTTGCCCCGAGGCGTGAATCTTACGCACACCATCAATGTAGAAGTCAAACCAATCCCACCCGTTCTCGGAACTGACCCGATACCAGAAGGACAACTCCCCGGCGGGGACAGTTCGTGTCATCCAGGTGGTGTCGTAGTCACCGATGTCACCTGCCTGGGCTGATCGTGCCCCGCCGTGGGCATCTTCGGTGGACGCATACCAGTCGGCGTCCCCACCGAACGTATACTCAGGCCCCAACTCGGCGTTTTCAAAGTCGTCGGTCACGTTGGTGTAGTCGTCGTAGTTGGCTGTGTACTGGACGTGGAATTGGGCAACTGGGTTGCCGGCCCAGGTGACCTCGATGGGCACCCCAGTGGTCAGGGTTTCACCCCCGTTGGGATAGGTTACTACCACCGGGCCGGAAAGCTGCACGTCCAGGCGGGTTGCTTCCCCCGTGGTGACCACGACGTCCTGGATGGTGACCGGCTCGTACCCGTCAACCTCAAAGGTCAGGTCGTAGGTGCCGGGCAGCAGCATCCGGTGATAATCCCCAACGTCCGGGTCGCTGTAGATTTCGTGGTCTCGACCGGCCACCGTCACCGTCGCCAGGAGCGGAGCACCACTGTTGGCATCGGTCACGATTCCGCGAATGCCGATAAGGCAGGTATCCATATACGACAACATCGACTCACGGTTCTCCTCCCAGAATTGCGGTATCTCCGAGGATGGCGGCCTCTTGTTATTGCTGAACTCGATAGTCACCTCGTTGTCGCCCATGTAGCGATAGTGCCAGTCCTGCATCCCGCCATCGATCGAGTACCAATCCGCCCCGTTGGTAATGCCGTGATAGAAAGAAGGGCTGTCCCACATCGGCTGATTGTGCTGGGAATACTGTTCGCTGATGTAAATGAACAAGTCGTCATCAGGCGAGGGCGAGGGCACTGAACCCATCCCATCGTTGTCGAACGGATAGTTGACCACCAGAGCCCCGGTATGAAAATTCGCCGATAGTGTAAACGAACTGGCAAAAGTCCAGTCCATAACGACCGCGGTTTCGGTCGCTCGGCCGCTGGTCGTGTTCGGGTCGCCGTTGACCCACTCCGGGAAGTTTCGATTCAGGTCTATGCCCTGGGCATTGGAGCGGGTGTTGGCTACATACCCGTCGGGGTTCATCAGCGGGACGATCCAGATGTCGATTTCGTCGATCAGATTAGTGATGCGCGAGTCGCTTCCATAGTTGCTTAACATGTGGTCGATGAGGTACAGGCACATCTCGTTGCAGGTCCATTCGTCCCCGTGCATGGTGGAGACGTATTTGAACTCCGGCTCATCCTCTTCGACCCCGGGGTTATTGGTGATGTTCAGGGCCCAGAGACGCCGCCCTTGATAACTCAGGCCCAGATCGTGGCGTTGGCATATTTCCGGATAGTCGTTTTCGGCATCTTCCAACAGTTGCTCGATCTCAGCATAGGTCCGATACGCGGCGTCGGCCGACACGGACCCGAGTGCGAAGAGCAATGCTGTAGCGATCACATTGAGACAACTGGGTTTCATATTCCCACTCCAAAACACGCATGGTTCACTACGTGAAAAATCACGAAGTTCCAGTATATCAGGTTTGGAGCAAGGTTTTGCAAGGGCTTTAGGTGACCAGCAGAAAAAAAATTGCAATAAGGTAAGCGAAGCTGTGAAGATTGCGTGACCGCTTTTATTGGATGGTCCGAACCACCAAACCATCATTTTCAATTTTCCATTTTACGTTCTACGCGCTCCTCTGCTACGCGCTCCCCTTCGGGGCGCCGCTAAACACTACGGACTTTGTACTGGTTCAGCGTGAATTGGACAAATGCCCTCGTCCGTTAAGCGACAATCCTTGCCTTCGGCAAGGGGTTTTTTTTAGGCATGGGGGGAATGCTCCGAATGGTAAGGAAAGGGTGTGAGGGCGAATCATACTGCCCATACGTCTATTATTATCAATGGTGAATTAGATGCGATTGCCCTACACCACCCCCGCCATCACCTGCTCTTGGTGGATTTCGCTCCGTTCCACCCACCCTACGATAGTTCCGAAAGGCGTCGGTGCGAGACCGCCAATACCCCTCCCGCCTCGACGGGTAAACCCAGGTCCCGTGCCAACGCGGGTCTGACAGTATGGCCTGCGCCGGTGGTATCGATGCTGCGTTCGAGCAGGCGCATCACCGCCGAGGCGATACCCGCGGCATCGAGATTCACTTCCGCCAACTGCCCCGAGCGAGCACCGTGGGCGATGAAGCGGTCGGTCGGCAAACCAAGACGTAGCGACAGACTCGTATCCAAACCCTGCTCCTGGGCGGATTCCAAAACCGCAGACCCAAACCCGCCGCAGATCGAATGATCCTCCACCGTTACCACAGGCCCTCCGCCCGCAAAAGCACCAGCCACCATGTCACGGTCAATCGGCTTGGCAAACCGGGCGTTGACCACGGCGACTTCAACACCGTCAACCGAAAGCAACTCCGCCGCATCCAATGCCGGCATCGTCATTGTGCCATACGCCAGAATCGTGGCGTCATCCCCGGATCGCACCTTCCGCGAGACGCCAGGGACAAACGGCGGGCAATCCCCCAGAGGATCGGGAACATTAGCTCGCGGATAGCGGATGGTCATCGGCATGGGCAGCGACAGCCCCAGCTTCAAAGCCTCATAAAGCTCCAACTCGTCCGCCGGAGCCGCCAGAACCATACCGGGCAACCCACGCAGATAAGCGATGTCCAAAAAGCCATGATGCACCGCCCCGTCACCGCCCACCAGGCCGGCCCGGTCAACACAGAAAAGCACCGGCAACCCTTGCAGAGCCACCTCCTGAAAAATCTGATCGAAACCACGCTGCAAAAAGGTCGAGTAAATCGCCACCACCGGGCGCATGCCCGCCCTGGCCAGCCCCGCCGCGATGTCCACCGTGCAGCTCTCGGCGATTCCGCAGTCCAGGACACGCTCCGGAAAACGCTCCGCGAACTTATCCAGACCCGTCCCGCCGGGCATGGCAGCGGTCAACGCGAAGACCCGGTCGTTACCCTCCGCCAGCCGGAGCAGATTCTCGACAAACGCACTGGTCCAACTCTTGCCTGGCCCGTTGTGGATAGTGACCTTGCCGGCTTCAACCTTGAACGGTTTGGGGCTATGGAATTTGCCCGGGTCCGCCATGGCCCAGTCGCAACCGTGCCCTTTGTCGGTATGAACGTGCAATAAAACCGGGTGTTGAACGTCTTTGAGAATGTCGAGCATCTCGACTAAGTGAGCGATGTCGTGCCCATCGATGGGGCCGACGTACTGGAACCCGAGCTGCTCGAATATCTGGTGTGGTGCGAGGGTAGCTTTGATGCCTTCCTTCAGCATGTCCAGGGTGTCGAACATGGGCTTGCCCACCAGCGGCAGCTTGGGGAGCAGTTCACGGGCCTTTCGCTTAAGGTTGTCGTACTGGCGGCTGGAGCGGAACTTAGCCAGGTGCTCGGAGATCGCCCCCTGGGTCGGCGAGATGCCCCAGGTGTTGTCGTTGAGCACCACCAGAAACTGGCGCTTGAGCGTGCCGGCCTGATTAAGCCCCTCGAACGCCACTCCGTTGACGATACTGGCATCGCCCACCAAAGCCACCACCGGCGCATCCCGCCCGAGCATCTGGTCTCCGCGAGCCAACCCCACCGCCGTAGCAATCGCGGTGCCCGCATGGCCTACATCAAAGAGGTCGTACTCGCTCTCGGTGTTGGAAGGGAATCCCGAAACCCCGCCAGCCTGGCGAAGGGTATCGAAGCGGCGGTTGCGCCCGGTGAGCAGTTTGTGCGGATAGCACTGATGCCCTACGTCCCACAACAACCGGCTTCGCGAAAAATCAAACGTGCGGTGCAGGGCGATGGTCAGTTCGGTGACACCCAGGTTACTGGACAGGTGTCCGCCGTTGCGGCTGACCACCTCGACGATCCGCCGGCGAATCTCCTCCGCCAGCTCCTCCAGTTGATCCATGGACAACCGCCGCAGGTCCGTCGGCCCTTCGATCTTCTCCAGATACCCCATCCAATCGCTCCGTCAGTCCAAAGTCCCTTGTCCAAAGTCCAAAGTCAGAAACCCACGGGACTCGGGACCTTGGACTTTGGACCTTGGACTCGTCCCTGGTTGGTGGGTTCCACCTCGCTCCGCGAGGTTCCACCCACCCTACGGTGGGAACCCGCAGCCGGCACGTTCAACCACGTAAACCGCCAGCGCTCGTAGTGTCTGGGCCTCGATGCCAAACGTCTCCAATGCTTCCACCGCCGCATCAACAGCCCGACGGGCTGCCAGGCGACTTTCCTCAATACCTACGCAGGCAGGGTAAGTTTGTTTGCCCGCAACTGCGTCTTTCCCGACACTTTTGCCCGTTTGCTCGACACTGGCGGTTGCGTCCAACAGATCGTCAACAATCTGGAACGCCATGCCCAAATGCAAACCATAATGCCCCAACCGCTCCAATTGTTCAGAACCACCGTCACCACTGAGCACGCCCATACGACAGGCAGCCTCAAGCAATCGGGCGGTCTTGCAACGGTGAATGTACTCCACGAGTTGCCGATCAATCGGTTGGGTCTCCCCTTGCACATCCGCCACTTGCCCGCCGATCATCCCCTGCCAGCCACCAGCTTGAGCCAACTCGCTGACCAGCGCAACAGCCCGACGTGAATCGTCTGCCTCACCGCCGTTACTGCCCATCACCGGTGCAGCCAGCAACTCGAACGCCAACGTCACCAGTGCGTCCCCCGCAAGGATAGCCAGCGCCTCACCGAATTTCACATGGCTGGTAGCTCGGCTGCGGCGCAGGTCGGCATCGTCCATAGCCGGCAAGTCGTCGTGCACCAGGGAAAACGCATGAACACATTCGATGGCTGTCGCTGCCGGAAAAGCTGCCTCCGGTGCCCCTCCAACCAGCCTGCAACACTCGGCGACCAGGAAAGGCCGCAACCGCTTGCCAGGAGCCAGGGCGGAATAGCACATGGCTTCCGCAAGCGACTCGGGAGTATCTTTCACTGTTTTCAAAACTTTTGAAAACCGTTGATCGAAACCCTCGGCGAACCGTTTGAGGGTCGCGGAGACAGGTTCGGCTAGCGGCGGATCAGGCTTCACTGGGGGCCTTTCCAGGGCATACAGGGGCAAAAACACTCAGTTTGGCGCAGTTACCAAGTATACGTAAGAGTTCATCCATCTGCAATGTGGCATATGGCTGAGGGTTGTGGAGAAGTGTAGGGCGGGTTTTACCCGCCTTTCTGGCATGGGGTGGTTTCTTGACGTGGGATGGCGGGTAGAACCCGCCCTACACTGCTCACCCTCCATCCCTCATCCTTATTCTCAATTCTCCATTCTCAATTCTCCATTCTCCATTTCTTCCCTGCTTCCATGAAAAATGCGGGTGGAACCGCGACGGGTTATTTTTTCAATAATATTGCACATAATTGCGATATTCACTTGACCGAGCCAATAATTTGATGTATGTTAGGGGTATGTTAGGTATTGGGTGGGCCAGCGGCTGAGCCGGTCGTGGGGGGGCTGGATCGGATCGGGCAGGTTGCGATCGGCACAGCGGGGAAATCGTGGGGGTGTATGGTGAGAATCGCAGAGGTGACAAGTGGGGCCAAGGGGAAACGTGGTGTCGGCTGGACGAGGATTGAGTGTGTCAGAGAATCAGCACCAGTCCGGCCGTCGCCACGTGTGGCTGAGGTGTCGGCGGATTTCGGGGTTTCGACAGCGAGCGGGCTGCGGAGGGTGCTCGACCCACTCGCGTTGGAGTTGGCTGGTGGGCGGATCATCGCCTTTGTCGGCCCTTCCGGTAGTGGGAAGTCGTCGGCGTTGGCTCAGATAGAAGCCCAGCACGCCGGCGGCCACAGCGTCCAACGGGTTTCCCTTCCGCAAGATCGAGCGTTGGTGGATTGTGTGAGCCCGCATACCTCGCTGTCTGACGCCCTGTCGCTTTTGACGGCGTGTGCCCTGGGCGAAGCCCGGTTGTGGTTGCGGCGGTACAACGAGTTGTCTGACGGCGAGAAGTTCCGGGCACGGCTGGCCAAGGCGATAGGGCTGCACGCCCGAGGCCCGTCGGCAGCACCGCTGTTGTGCGACGAGTTTTGCAGCAGTCTGCATCGCCGGGCGGCTAAAGCCATCGCCTACAATCTCCGCAAGCTGGTAACACGACGCAACCTGTGTGTGGTGTTAGCCGCCGGCAACGATGACATCCTTCGTGACCTGCAACCTGACGTGACCATCCGCCTGCGCGGCAACGGCAGCCACCAAGTGAAGCAAAACATCCCGCGTCGGCGTCCCATAAGCTTCTGGCGTGGGTTGGCTATCGAGCGAGGCTGCAAGCGTGACTACCAACAATTCGCCGCAATGCACTATCGGGCGACCGACGAACTCGGTTTCGTGGACAAGGTCTTCGTGCTGCGTGAAAAAGCCGGCGGAGACCATTTAGCCATCGTAGTCTATTCACACGGCCCCGCCGAACTCTCGTTGCGGAACCGGGTCACCGGCAAGCGTTTTTGCCGGAACCTGACCCTGCTCAACCGCGAACTGCGTATTTTGCGGCGGCTGGTGGTGCATCCCGACGTGCGGGGGTGTGGGCTGGGGCATCGCCTGGTGAGCAAGACGCTGCCGCAGGTCGGCACTCGGTACGTTGAGTGTCTTGCTGCCATGGGGCAAGTGAACCCGGTGTTCGAGATGGCCGGCATGGAACGCATAGGCCTATGCCCCGAGCCGCCCGAACCTAAAGCCGCGTTGAAGGCCCTTGAGGAACTTGACGTTGACCCGTTTGCTCACGACTTCGAGCACCAGGTTTGCCGTAGCCCGCGGGTGCGAAGCATCGTGGCGCAGGTGGTGCTCCAGTGGTATCGAGCCACCACCGGCGACGGGCAACGGCGGGTCTGCCGCCAGTCCCCCCAGTTCCTGGCACAGCTTTTCCGCAGCCTGGCAGGTTGTCGACCGGTGTATTACCTCTGGGATCGAGACGGTTGAGAACGCCGATGGTGGCAGGCCCTCTTGCCGCCGCATCGGCCCAGAATGAATCGGTGGATTGCGATATTCGTTTCCTTCCTTCCTCCGTTCCTTCCTTACACAGCGGCTCGGTCTGGAGTCGCGTCTGCACTCCGGACTGAGCCGGCCCGCCATCTGAAGCGAGGTGGGGGGACAGGGCAATCGCATCTAATTCACCGCGGAGCATGCAGAAAATGGAAAATGGAAAAATGGAAAATGGGGGGATGCGAG
>JAGLWJ010000308.1 GCA_023133475.1 Phycisphaerae bacterium
CGTGCCAACTTTATCGACAGCCCCTTTAGCGGTGGGGGACACGAATGGTTCGCCTATTCGCGTCCCCCACGGCTAAAGCCATGGGCCACCCAAGCATCAGCCGCGTCATGCCGAAAAGGCGGGTAGAACCCGCCCTACGACTGCGCGCGATCAGACGCCATAGCCAGGCGTTGCTTCCGGTGTTTTGCCCGGCTGTGGGGCGGGCGCACCTTTTCCGCTCTCCTCGGAGTGTGGCGGATGCCCAGGCACCGGAGCCACCATGCGGGCGGCAGCCAACAGAGCCTCGGTCAGAAAATCGCCCGGAGCCAGTTCGTTCGACCTGGTCAGCGACGCCAGCGCGGCAGTCTCCCGGGCAGAAAAAAACTGGTAATACCCCAACAGCAACCACAAGCCCGGATCATTCCGGGCCTTTTCGGCGGCATCCTCGATACCCTTCAGATGTGCCTGGAAGTCAGCTTTGGCCCCGTAGTCCCGGCGGATGTCCAACGCCAGGTAAGCGATCTTCGGCTGAAGCTGAAACGCCCGCCGCAAGGCCGGTAAAGCCTCGGGATACCGCCCGATAGCCACCAGGGCATGAGCGGCGTGGATGCGACTGGCAGGGTCCCCTTGATTCACCTTGGCTGCACGGATGAAGTCCCGCACCGCCGCCGGGTATTCACCGTTGCGAAAAGCCCGCAAACCGCTGTTCATGGCGTCGGCGTAGCTTCGCCGGCCCATCTCCGCACGCCGTTCCCAATCGGCAAAACGCCGACCATCACGATGACCCTCCCAGTAGCCCCGATCAAACGTATGCCCACCATGACCATAATCGCCATACCCCCAACCACCGTACCGGTCCTCATGGTAAGGGCGATACCCACGCGGGCCATAGCTACGCTCGCGGTAATAATCGCGGGACCAGCGCGAGGACCGATGTCGTGAGCGGGTATAGTCGCGAGCCTGACGCCGCCAATGACGCTCGTAGTAGTCATACGGCGGTTCGGAGTCGTAGTCGATGTAACGATCGTCATGGTATCTGTCATAATCGTGGGGCGCCCTCCGGTCCCGAGCCGGGGGGGCATCGCCTTTTTCCTCCCCGCGGGGCTGCCCCCAGGCTGAGGTGGAAACCATGGCAAACAACACCAGTCCCGTCAAAAACCGGTAATGCGGCAAACGAATAGTGTATGGGGTCATGGCTGTTCTCCGTATCAGCATGTGGTGATAACGAGTTCTTCTCCTGCCGGTGGCGTACTCCCATCGGTGGCTTTCATCTTATTATACTCGATTGTGCTCGCCGGGTTGCCGCCGATAAACCACAAGTCCAAGCTCGTGGCGTCCGAGAATAATAGCGACGAGACCAGCGGCATCGGAATGCGCCCGGTTGCCGTCATCTGAGGTGTGTTTGTGGGGTATCGGCGGTATGACGGCTGCCACGTTGGAACTGTTTCGCTACCGGCAATTGCTGGTAAGCCTCACCTGGCGCGACCTGCGAGTGCGCTACAAGCAGACGCTGTTGGGCATGGGGTGGGCCATGCTGCTGCCGCTGGCTATGATGCTTATCTTCACCTTCGTCTTCACCCGCGCGGTCAAGGTGGTTGATGGGATGGGCCTGTCCATGCCCTACCCGCTGTTTGCCTATCTGGGGCTGGTTCCATGGGCCTTCTTTTCCGCCAGTCTGACCGGATGCGTCAGCTCGCTGGTGTCGAACCGCAACCTGGTGACCAAGGTGAATTTCCCACGCGAAGTGTTCCCGCTGTCAACCATCGGGTCGGCATTCGTCGATTTTCTGGTGGCCGGCAGTGTGCTGGTCGGCTTGGTGGCTTACTTTCACCTGACGAGCAAGTGGGATTTTGCGTTTCATTGGTCCTTGTGTTTTTTACCCGTGGTGATTCTCGTTCAACTGGTCTTCACCGCCGGTCTGGGGTTGTTGCTGGCGATGGGGAACCTGTTCTACCGCGACGTGCGGCAGGTAACCGGTGTGGCTGTTCAGTTGTGGATGTTTGTGACCTGCGTGCTTTATCCCCTGCCGCAGGACGGTTCATGGTTCGCCCGTTGCGTGTGGCTGAACCCGATGACGCCGATTATCGCGGCCTACCGTGCGTGCATTGCCGAAGGCCTAGTGCCGCTGGACAGCCGTTTTGTTTATGCCACAGTCGTCGCCGGTGTCACGCTGATCGTCGGGTGGGCGTGTTTCAGGCGATGGTCGCATCGGTTTGCGGAGTGCATTTGATGTCCCATCCGGCGGTCGTATTCGATGGCGTATCCAAGCAATTCCGCCGGGGCAGCGGGTGCGACACGTTGGCATCGCTGCTGGGGGCGGGCTTGCGACGTTGCATAGGCCGACGAAACGGGCAGGCAAGCACCAAGGAACTCTTCTGGGCTTTGAAGGAGGTCAGCTTCCATGTTCGCCCGGGCGAGGCGTTGGGGATTATCGGACCCAACGGTGCGGGCAAGAGCACCATCCTGAAGCTGCTGGCGGGCATCATGCGTCCGGAGAAAGGCCTGGTGCGGGTCCATGGACGCCTGACCGCCCTGATCGAGGTTGGGGCGGGATTCCACGGTGACCTCACCGGGCGCGAGAACATCTACCTCAACGGGGCCATCCTGGGCATGACCCGCCGCGAGGTCAACGAGAAGCTGGATTCCATTATCGACTTTGCCGGAGTCGGGCTCTTCATTGATACCCCGGTCAAGCGTTACAGCACGGGCATGCAGGCACGGCTGGGTTTTTCCATAGCCGCCCACGTCTCGCCGGACATCCTGTTGGTGGACGAGGTGTTGTCGGTGGGTGACGCGGTCTTTCGCGTGCGCTGCCTGGAACGTATGCAGGAACTGGTCGGCAGCGGGCTGACCCTGGTTTTCGTCAGCCACAATCTCGAGCAGGTCCGCCGCATTTGCCCGCGAACGGTGGTTCTCCAGGAGGGGCGGGTGGCCTTCAACGGCTGCACCGAGCAAGCTATCGAGGAATACACCCATGTGCTGGGACGGGATCAGTGCCCGCGAAAGGCTGACATTTGCGGGTCCGCCTTCCGCGAAACGGAGGTGGATGGTTCCGCAGGCCCGCGCGTTTTGAGCATGCGTTTTCTTGGGGCTGACGGCAAGGAGAGCAGGTCCGTTAGCCCGGTTGAACCGGTGGACATCGAAATCAGATACGAGTTATCCCGGGCGATCCCACGTCTGGTGGTCGAAGCCAACATGTGCCGCGACTTCGCTCAGAACATGATCAGTCTCAACTCGTTGCGTGATGGGGTGACTTTTGACGCTGCTCGAGGCGAGGGGCGGGCGTTGATCCATTTACCGCGTTTGTCGGTGGCGGGTGGGCAATACTTCTGGAACGTGCGGATGTGGGACGCGGATCGGGGCACCATCGAGGCGGACACCGCCTTCGAGCATCCCCTGGTGGTGAACGACAAAGGCAACGCCAGCGGGATGCTTTGCCTGGAACGCACCTGGGCGGTCGGCGACCCGCAGGAGAGTGTGGAGAAAATGGAAAATGGAAAATGAAAAATGGAAAATGGGGGGATGCGAGACATTGTCGTTGGGTGCACTCCCTTCTT
>JAGLWJ010000309.1 GCA_023133475.1 Phycisphaerae bacterium
GCGTTCTCTGCGTCTCTGCGTTCAGGAAAAATGTGGGTCAGCGGTGACAAGTCCGTAGCGTTTAGCGGCGACCCAAAGGGGAGCGTGAAGTGTGGAGCGTAAGGAATAGAGAAAGATGCGAATTATAGTCGGGAGATGTGCACACACAGCATTTTCCATTTTCCATTTTCCATTTTCCATTTCTTCTCCGTTCGTGTTAAGGCGGGTATGGCGATGAGAGTGTGTATTCTGGGGGACGCACGGTCGGTTCACGTTCAGCGGATTTCTCGCGGTCTGGCGGGGTGCGGGCTCGACATGACCGTCATCACCCATCATCCGGTCGAGATCGAAGACGTGCAGGTGCAGAAGTTTGCCGTACCACACGCCGGGTTGCGTTACCCGGCACGCTGGGTTCGACGGCGTGAGATGTATCTCAAGAACATCATGCGCACCCACGACGTGGTCCAGGTGCACTTCCTGCACGATTGGGGGATCACCGAGGAAATCGCCGAGAACGGGTGCCTGACGCTGACCCCGTGGGGCTCGGATATTCAGCTTCCGCGTGATCTGCCCGCCCCATCTCCCGATCTGGTGGCGGCTCGCATTGCCATGCTCCGGATGGCGGACGCGGTCATCGTCACCTGTAAGACCTTTGCCGAGCAAATCGCCCCCTTTGCCCGGATCGGATGGGAGAAGATACGGATCGTGCCGAAAGGGGTCGATACCAGTCTGTTCCAGCCGTCCCCTTCGTGGCCGCCGCCTGATTGCGTGGTCGGGTACTTCAAGGGTTTTCGCCCGGTCAATGGCCCGCGTTACCTGATCGAAGCCATCCCGGCGGTGCTGGAAGCCTGCCCCGAGGCGAAGTTCGAGTTTGTGGGTGGTGGCCCGCTCCTCGACGAGTGCCGCCGGCTTGCGGCAGAACTGCGGGTGGCTAAGGCGATTCGCTGGCTGCCCCCGCAGTGCCACCAGGAGATGCCGGCGGTGATGTCGCGCTGGTCGGTGGTGGCGATCCCGGCGGTGATGGAGGCGTTTTGCATCGGTGCCCTGGAGTCGTCAGCCATGGAAATCCCGGTGGTGGCCAGCCGTGTGGGCGGATTGGTCGAGACCGTGCGTGACGGGCTCACCGGCATCCTGGTCCCTCCGGCAAGCCCATCGCACTTGGCCGGCGGAATCATCGAACTGCTCGAAGACCGCCAGCGCGGGAAACTGATGGGCCGGGCGGGACGCCGCGTGGTCCAGGAAGAGTATGAATGGGCGGACTCTTTGGGGCAACTTATCGAGAGCTATGAGTGGGCGATGGCGTCCAAGACTACCGTGTTTGCCGGATGAACCGTAGGGTGGGTGGAACCTCGCGCAGCGAGGTGGAACCCACCAACCAAGGACGAGTCCAAGGTCCAAGGTCCAAGGTCCAAGGTCCAAGGTCCAAGGTCCCACTGGTTTCTGACTTTGGACTTTGGACTAGGGACTTTGGACTTATGAGCCGAGAAGGCGGGTAGAACCCGCCCTACGGTTGCTATCGCGTTTGCGGGATAAAGCGTCATGAATGCGTCGGCAGCATCAGGGCGACGGGTGTTGATGATCTGCCAGGCCTTTCCGCCTACAGGTGGGCCTGGGGTGCAGCGCAGTGCCAAGTTTGCCAAGTATCTCTCCCGGTTCGGCTGGCAGCCGGTGGTGTGGTCGGCTGACCATCTCGAACACCTCCCTTACGACCCCAGCCTTGCCGAGGACCTTCCGCAAAACCTTATCCGCCGCACTCAGCCGGCGTGGAGCTACACCGCGACCCATCGCCGGACCATGCAAGCTCTGCGACTTCTGGGCGTCGAGAGGCTGCTGGGCAACAGGTATTGGGACGGTCTCGATTGGCGGTTGCTTCGCCTGTGGCACGGGGTCTCAGCCCGTATGATTCCAGACGACCAGTTGCTCTGGGCGATACGCAGCATTCGCCCGCTGGTGGATTTGGCCCGGCGCGAGCGGGTCGATGTTCTTTTCTCCACGTATAGCCCGGCTGCCAACCACTTGCTGGGGATGCTGACCCAGCGGATCACGAATCTGCCGTGGGTGGCGGATTTTCGTGATCTGTGGACGGATGACTACTGTTATCGGAACCACAACCGCCTGCGGCGCCGGATCGAACGCCGCATCGAGCGGATGATCCTGCGACGGGCTGATGCTGTCGTCGCGGTGACCCCAAGCCAGACGAGCCTGCTCAGCCGCCATGCCACCAGCCAAGGTGACAAGTTCGTTTGCATACCAAACGGTGTGGATACTGAAGACTTCACACGGCTGAAGAGCTGTCGTACGCCGCGCAGCCGGCACGATCCAGGAGACCGCTTTGTCCTGACCTTCGCCGGGTGGTTTCTGTCCGACCGGGTGGATGAGGGGTTGATCGTCGGCCTCGGGGAATTCGCCCGCTGGGTGCGTAGCCGGGAGGGGCACTTCGAGTTCCGCGTGATCGGGACCATCTCAGACGAGATGATCGGGCGTTTCGCTGAAGCCGGGGTGCGCCCGTTGGCTACGGGCTATTTGCCGCACCGCGATGCCATCGCCCGGATGATACGTTCCGACATCCTGTTGCTGCCGACACCCGCCGGCCCCAATGCCGAAACCCTGATCCCGGGCAAGGCGTTCGAGTACCTGGCATCGGGTCGCCCGATCCTGCTGGTCGGGCCGTCGGAGGGTGAGACCGCCCGTCTGATCAGGCAGTGCCAGGCAGGTGTGTGTGTGGAATCCAGGCCTGAAGCGGTCTGTGCCGCTCTGACCGATCTGTGGCGGAGGTGGCGTGCCGGGCAACTGAACAGCGGATGCACATCCGAACATATCAAGCCGTTCACCCGCGAGCACTTGACCAGACAACTGGCGAAGCTGCTCGACCGGGTATGTCATCGGTAGGGGGGAGTCCAGTTCGCATCACGTGGCTTATATGGGCCGAGGAACTTGGGGCCGTTGAAATGAATCATGTGGTCGGACTGGTCGGCTATCCACACTTCTGTTTCCCAAGCGATGCGAGGATTGCCATGGCTTCGTCGATTCTGTTCACAGGGCGAGTTCCATTAAGTATTGTTCGAGGACTCCGTTTACGCCAAGTTCGTCCAGGACGATGTGTTCGGCTTTGCCCATCGAGAAGTGCTGTAGTTTCTTAATACGCCGGCCGATTCCTGCAAGCGTCTCGAGTTCGGGGAAGTTCATTGTTCGCAGTTCAGTAGCGTTCACCTGCGTGTTTCCACTAATCGCTCTAAAATAGCGGTCGAGCAATGCGGAGTTGAAAAGGGCGGCAAGTCCATACGTCTCGTTCTCGCTCAATTCGCGTTCGGCGTGATAGACGTAGTTGAGGTGGTTTTCCAAAGCCACGTAGGGCCCTGGCTCGTTGGCTTTCAGGAAACAACTTGCTGTTAGCCGGCGCCGCTCTTCTTTGGCACTGAACCGCCGCAACAGAACATAGTTTTTTGTAGGAATGAGTAGTCGGCGGTTGAGCGATGCAGTGCAAATCTTGAAGGCGATAGGTTTGCCGTTCTTGTGGATCGGCCAGACCGTTTCAAATGGCTGGACGTTGTGCGTGGAAAGTAGTGGAACAGCGTTTTTTCCCTTGGCGGAGTCGAGAAGAAACTCCGTTGCCCGAAACATCACCACCGGGCCGGTCGAGACGCGTAGACCATGCTGTGCAAAGCGTTTCGGCCAAGCCTCAACGAGTTCCATAATGCGAGCGTCTTCGGGATTTTCAGGAATCCGTATGACCATGTTCCCGGATGTGTTGTCGATGACCATGGCTGTCGATATCTGACGACTATATGGTTTTTGCTGGAGGTCGCCTCCGAAGCTCGTAGTTATCGTGATGGTTGCTGTCGGCTTGGTTGACCGCACGCTTTGGGTGATGATGCTTTCTTGCAGCACGTTTGCACCGCCAAACGTCTCCTTGCGAGATTCGAATAGGTGGATGTGCTGAAGCGACATGTGGCTGAAGAACCATCGCCTGAACCCTCGAAAATAGAGGCCGCTGCAGAAACTTCGAGGAGTGATGGCAACAAGCTCACCACTTGACCTAAGCATCTCGGCTGCAAGAGCCATGAACAGGGCGTAGATGTTCGGCTGGCCATGGACAATACGCTCCATCATCCGAGCGTACTCCGAGTTCTTCTGAATCTTGAAGTAGGGTGGGTTCATGATGACGGCGTCGAACTCGTCGAATTGCGTGTCCACGTCGAAAAGCGTCGGGTGTCGAAACCCTCGGGGATTGGTCAGGATAAAGTCTTCGTCGTGAATTGTGTACAACATGCTGTGCCCAGCCGTTTTGAGGACCGAGCGACAGTGCTCCATATTCTTCCTTAGAAACGGAATGACGGCTGGGTCGGTCTCGAACAAATGAAACTCGACCCGGCGGGGCGACCGAAGCCGTTGGACGCGTTGGCAGATCGCAGCCGAGAGGGTTCCGGTTCCGGCTCCGGGGTCGAGCACTTTGAGGCGATTCGGAACGGTGGAGAATAAGCTCGCCATGAACCGGGCAACCTCGGGCGGCGTGAAGAATTGGCCACGATGCTTACGTTCGTCTGCCGATGTACTTGCTTTGTAACGCTGTTGTAGTTCTGCCGAGAGAGCAAGGGCGTCATGCAAGCCTGAAGCTGTTTGTTGGATTGCCTTCTGGATCATCTAGTCACCGCCAAATCTCTCGTTGATGGCTGGAATGTATGGTACGTCAGGCTGCTTGGCAACTCGATCTCAGTGGGGGCGGTAATGAAAACGATCTCTATGACGTTACCTTTTACATTCCTGATATTACCACTTATACGAGGTTGGTGGATGTTGGCACTTGGCACTGACCCGGATTATCCATAACTGTAGAGATCGCAGAGTATTGCCTGGAAAGAGGTTATCGCTTTGCTCGCAGTCGAAAGCCATGCCGGAAGTTAACACCTGCCGAAAGCTGATAGCTTCCTCAACACCCGCTGCGCGATGCCACAACGGTGGGTGAAACCCGCCCTACAACTGTGATTACGCTGTTTTGGCAATGTGGGGTGTTTGCCGCGATCTATTACGCAAGCCGTCTCAGGTTGCGTGCCGATACGGTGATGTTTGAGAGACCCGGGAGATTTGCCATTCTGAGCATCAAGCATGACTCCACCCAGGAAACGGACCGATGGATCGGACCGGCTCCTTGGATTGAAACCACCCCTCCAGGCCCTCTCGCCACAGCGGCGATCGACCGGGACAACCGTGTCGCTGCCTCCTGCTATGCTCGTTGCTACCCGCTGGTGGTGCGGCGGGCCAACGGGTCGGTGGTGGAGGATGTGGACGGCAATCGGTATCTGGACTTCGCCATCGGGGCGGACGCTTGCTGCGCCGGCCATACCCACCCCAAGGTCGTGGAAGCCATCACGCGGCAGGTGCATGATCTGATCCACATTTCCGGGTCGGCGTTTCACCATGCCCCCATGATCGCCCTGTCGGAGAGGCTGGCGGCGATTGCCCCGGGCAAGTCCGCCAAGCGTGTTTTTCTCACCAACAGCGGAACCGAAGCCATCGAGGCAGCCATCAAACTGGCTCGTTGGCAAACCCGCAGGCAGTGGATTATTGCCTTTCGCGGTGCATTCCATGGATGGACCATGGGGGCTTTGGCGTTGACCTCGTCGGAGTGCCGCCTGCAAGAGGGCTTCGGCCCACTCCTGCCCATGGTCGCTCACGTGCCCTACGGGGACCTCGATGCCATCCGCACCCAACTCTTCGGGCAGCAGATGGCCCCCGAGGAAGTGGCAGCCATCTTCGTTCAGCCGCTGCTGAGTGAAAGCCGGTTTGCTTTCCCGCCGGATGGTTTTCTGCCGGCTTTGCGCAAGCTGTGCGACAAGCACGGTATCCTGTTGGTCATGGACGAGACCCACTCGGGAATGGGGCGGACGGGCAAGATGTTTGCCTGCCAGCACTTTGGGGTTGTCCCGGACATTTTGGCGGTCAGCAAGGGAATCGCCAATGGCTTGCCCCTGGGCGCAATTATTGCTCCCGAGAAGGTGATGACCTGGCCGCCGTCCACCCACGGGTCGACTTGCGGAGGCAACCCGGTGGCTTGTGCTGCCGGACTGGCAACGCTCGAATTGCTCGAGTCGTCCCTGCTCCCCGCCGGCGTCAAATTCGGTGAGCTTCTGCTGGAGCGTCTGAACCGGCTGACCCGGCGGCGGCGATGCCTCGCCAACGCCCGCGGTTTGGGTTTGCTGGCGGCTGTAGATGTGGTCAATCGCCAGAGCGGTCGCCCTTATCCGGCTTTGCGCGATCGCATACTCCACGAGGCGTTCCAGCATGGGCTCCTCCTGCTGGGATGCGCAGAGGCCACCATTCGCCTTAGCCCACCGCTGATCGTGAATCAAGCCCAACTCGAGGTGGGGCTCGACGTGCTCGATGAAGCCATCTCCACCGTGACGGACTGACCAACGCATGGGTGGCCCACCGCTTTAGCGGTGGGGGACACGACTGGTTCGCCTATTCGCGTCCCCCACGGCTAAAGCCATGGGCCACCCAAGCATCAATACATGCGTCACGAAGCACTAATGCCGCGCTGCCTGCGGGCGGCGCAGCTTGATCTTCATGTCGCGGTTGGTGTTTCTCTTCGCATCGATCACCTTCATGGCCTTTTTGATGTCGCCGACCTTGAAGACCCCGACGGATTTTCCTCCGCGCACTCCTGTTGTGCAGTATACGTAGCTGATGTGCACATGGTGACTGGACAACTTCTCCAGCACGTCCGCCACCGCCCCCGGGCGGTTGGACATGGGAACCGTTAATACCTCGGTCTCCGCCATGGGGATATTGAGGTTGCGAAGCACCGGCCTGGCTTTGTCCGAATCGGACGCGATAAGCCGTAGCACCCCGTGCTCCTGCGCGTCCATCATGGTCAGGGCTTCTATATTGATCTTCGCCTTCCCCAGTTCACGACACATGGATGCGAGCATGCCGGGTTTGCCGGCCAGGAAGAGCGAAAACTGCGTCAAGACTTTCATCGAGTCCTTCTCCTGCACGATAGTACAAACATAGCGCCTTTACCAGACTTCCAAAAAACGGAAGACGTCAGCATTGCGGCCCAAGCAATATAGTGTATCACAATCTCAACGCAAGTGGCAAGCCCATTACTTCCCATCCCCTGGCGGCACCGGCGTCCCGCCGGCGTGGTAGAGGTAGGGCGGGTTCCACCCGCCTTCCTCCGTGTTCTACGGTGGGTGGAACCCACCCTATAGCCTCTATCGGCGGGTACACCGGTGCCACAGACGGCGGGTAAAACCCGCTCTACGATTTCTGCCCAAAAGCTCCTACCGCACGTGCTGTGGGGCCATCTCAAACCCCGAATCGACCGCCGGCTCAAGCTCGATCAACTCCTCCTCAAGCTCCAGCAGCTTGGCCTCGAACGCCGGCTGCAACCGCAGGCTGTGCCGGTGGGCAAACGCTCGGATGTCACGTGCGTCAATAACGCCGTTGCCGTCGAGGTCCGCTCGATCAGCATGGGCCATCGTCAGGCTCAGCTCAGACACGCTGATGCTGGCACGCGGGGTGCGAGATACCACTCCCACTTGGAGCGCGGCGGGTGAAACCCGCCCTACGCGGCGGCAACCGTCTGCCGCATCGCCCATTTCGAGGAAATTCGGCTGGATCAGGGCGAAGTCACCGGTGTTATGATACCCGTCACCAGTGGCATCGCCGCCGATGCTCTCGTCGGCGCCGATGGCGGTCTCCCAATTGGACGCCAATATCGAGAAGTCGGTGATGTCAACCAGATTGTCCTGCGACACGATGGCGGTGTGGAAGTCGCCCGAGGTCAGGAACACCGTGACACTATCCGCCAATGTGCCGGTGAAGTCCACCGCCACCAATGTGTGCAACGTGTGGCCTTCCTGTATGCCAAGCCAATCCAAATCGGCATCCAGGCCCGTGAACTGCACGCTCCCGACACCCTTATTGCCACCGACGTCAGCCGTGAAGGTCACCGGGCGCACGTACGTGTCGGTGGCGCCGCCGCAGTTCGTGAACACGAAGGTCACGTCACGATCGACATGCTCACCGGCAAGCCAAGCGAAGGTGCTACCGTATATTCCGCCGACGCCGATCAGCCCTTCGATCTCCACATTGACCACCATGCACAACTCGACGGTGACATCGGTATCAGCGGTGAACTCACACCCGTTGACGTTGGTTATCGTCAGGTAGTAAGTCCCCGTCATAGCCAACGTGGCATCACTGATCGTCGGGCTCTGGTCGGTGGAGATGAACCCGCCAGGCCCCGCCCAGGCATAGGTATATGGCCCCAGGGGGCCGCTGCTCGGCCCGCCGGACAACTCGATGGTATCGCCTTCACAGAACGGGCCGTTGTTGCTCGCGGTGGCTACCGTGTCGTCGATGCTGATCACGCCGGAGTCTACCTTATCCGGCAGGATCGTGATGTTGTCGCCGGACTGCGTCAGCTTGGTGTGGAACGGGGGATCGTCTGCCTGGAACGTTACATTCGTGGCACCTTCGGCTATGGGGTCGAACACCAGCGTCGCCACAATCCCGTCCGTTGCCGTCGCCGAGCCGGGGATGCAGGCTGCCCACAAGATGTCACCACCGACATCCTGCTCCACGATCTCCTGCCACAATGACTCGGCAGTGATGCCCACCAGCGTCATCAAGCTGGTGTCATAATGGATCAAAGCCTGAACACCGTTTATCCCTTCCGGCAGACAGGCCACGCTCAGTGTGACGGTTATGGTGTCATCGGTATCGACGCACTCTGAGCCGGCGGCTACGTTCAGCGTCAAATCGGCGTTCCAGACATATGTGCACCCGGTGGCTGGATTGCACGAATCCTCCGAACAGACGTTGTCGTCGTCGCAATTGACCTCGCTTCCGTCACACACACCGTCGGTGCACTCATCGTTTTCGGTGCAGGCGTTGTTGTCGTCGCACGAGGTGCTGTTGGTTTTGTTGGACCAGTCACCCGGATCGGCGTCGTCGCATTCCTGACACTGGTTGGCTGGGTTCTCCTGGCCGTCCGAGTAGCAGATATCCGCGATCAGACAGTAGCCCGCGTCCAGCGTGTGGGCACAGCTATCGCTAACGTCATCGCAGGTGTCGGTGGTGCAGTCCAGCCCGTCACCACAGTCGCGGGCTGATCCGTCGCAGAGGCCTTCGTAACATTCATCGTCAACGGTGCAGTATTCGCCGTCCTCACACGAGACGCCGTTAGCCGCATGATTGGGCAGGCAGACGCCATCCCCGTCACAGGTGTCCGGGCCGGTGCAGGTTGTGTCGTTCTGATCACCGCAGAGTGTGTCAATCGGCTGGAACCCGTCGGCTGGGCAACTCCCCGCGCCGTCGCAAGTCTCGGCCACGTCGCAGTCACCCACCGCCGCCCGGCACTCCGTGGTGCCCGGCTCGAAATTGTCCTGACATGC
>JAGLWJ010000031.1 GCA_023133475.1 Phycisphaerae bacterium
AGCGTTTAGCGGCGACAAGTCCATAGCGTTTAGCGGCGACCCGAAGGGGAGCGTGAAGCGTGGACACGAAACGCGCCAGGAGACCGCCAGGGAATTGCAAAAGTTGCGATTTTTCGTTGATAACCGACATACCAATCGGTAAGTTGGAAACCTGGGGTGAATCTTGGGGTAAATCTTGTCTAAAAGGAGAGCAAAAATGAAGACAAAACTCAAAATCCAGGTTCTTGCAGGAGTGCTTGCCTTGGGCACTGCCGGAGCGAGTTGGGCTGAACCAATGGGCACAGCCTTCACCTACCAGGGGCAACTCAAGGAAGACGGCGTGACAGTCAATGACACTGCCGATCTGGAGTTCACGTTGTGGGACTCTCCCGTGGAGGGCGACCGGGTTGGCCCGGCAATCGTGCTGCTGGGCGTGGAAGTAGTCAACGGCCTGTTCACCGTCGAGCTTGACTTCGGCACCGGCATCTTTGCCGGCGAAGCTCGCTGGCTGGAGATCGCTGTTCGCGTCCCCGCGTGCAGTAGTGAACCGTGTGTCCTGCCCACCATGCTCAGCCCGCGGCAGGAACTCACGCCCGCCCCTTATGCCGTGTACGCCCAGGACGCCGGCTATGTTCTCAACGGCATCACCGGTAGCGGAACTGCGGATTACATCGCCAAATTCACGGATACCACCACAATTGGCGATTCCGTGATCCACGAATCCGAAGGCAATGTGGGCATCGGGATGACCAACGACGGAATCCATGGGAAGCTGGCGGTGGCAGGCCCGCTTTATGGGGGCAATGGGGGCACCGCTCACGGATATGGGATCATGATCGATAGCACCCAAATCAGCCCGGCGTGTGGCCCGGGTGGATGCACAATCACTGAACCATCCATGGTGCTGACCACCTTCTTCGAGGGAAACATAATTCTCCGGACCCGAGGTGGTGAGATGAGAATCACCGATGATGGTGACGTTGGCATTGGGACGGAAACGCCGGCTGAGAGATTGGGCGTCGCCGGGAACATTCACGCCGACGGCACTATCACCAGCGGGAATTCCATCACCATAGATGGCGAGAACAACCTCATCATCTCATCAGGCGATTTAGAGCTTCACGTGCGGAGCGGGCGGGCACTGCGTCTCGAAGCCACCCAGGGAGGTGTAAACATCATCGCCGGCACCGCCAACGTGGTCTCCGAGGGCATGATCTCCTCCACGATTGCCGGCGGGTCCGACAGCAGGGTAGCCGAGAATTTCGTTACGATCGGCGGCGGGTGTTTCCATTTGGCCAACGGCGAGGGTGTCACCATCGGAGGCGGGTGAGGTAACATCAGCACGGCGCCGGGAGCGACCATTAGCGGCGGGTTTACGAACTCCGCCGAGGGCGACCTGGCCACCATCGCCGGAGGCGATGGGAATTTTGCTACGGCTTCACATGCCATTGTCAGCGGAGGGGGATACAACGAAGCTCGAGCCGATTATGCCACCATCGGTGGAGGTGAGTACAACATCGTGCTCGCCGGCGACGAGGACGAACCAACCGATTACGCCACCATCGCCGGCGGCGCCAACAACCAGGTAGGCTGGGTGGACGGGTTCCCGCAAGACCGCACCTTTGCCACTGTTGGGGGCGGCGAAGCAAATAGCGCCATAAGCGGACATGCCACCGTCGCGGGAGGAGGAGAGAACCGTGCGGGAGGTGGTTGCTGAGGGTTCGGAGCATACGCCACCGTGAGTGGCGGAAGAGACAACATGGCCAAGGCTGAATACTCCACCATCCCCGGAGGGGAAAGCAATCTTGCCGTCGGCAGGCACAGTTTTGCAGCCGGTCACCAAGCCAACGCCAACCATGACGGGAGCTTTGTGTGGGCCGATTCCACCAACGCCGATTTTTACTCGGAAAGGAACGACCAGTTCCGTCTGCGTGCCAACGGCGGGGCCCGCTTCGACGTCAACAACTCCGGGTGGGTCGATACCCGCGATGACGGCGTTAGTCTGATTACCACGTCCACCGGTGCCAGGCTCTCCCTGGGCGGTGTTTGGGAGAATTCCTCGGACCGGGCGGTCAAGGAGAACTTTGCCCCTGTCGACGGGTGTGCGGTGTTGGAGAAGTTGGCATCGTTGCCCATCAGCACCTGGAACTACAAGGCTGAGCATCCCAAAGTCCGCCATCTGGGGCCGGTAGCCCAGGACTTTCATGCCGCCTTTGGCCTGGGGCAGGACGACCGGCACATTGCCGGGCTGGATACCAGTGGTGTGGCTTTGGCGGCGCTTCAGGGTTTGTACGAGATTGCCAAAGAGAAGGACGCCCGGATTGCAGCCCAGGCGGAAGAAATCTCCGCCCTGCACGCTCGGCTCGAGCGGATCGAGGCGAGGTTGGCTGATCTGGCTCGCGCGGGAAGTGAGGGTGCACGATGAATCGCCACGGGCAACAGATGGGGCGAATTGCCGTGTGGATGCTGATTCTTTTTGCGAGTTGGCCCTCTGCGGACGGCAACTTCGATATTGACTGGCACACTGTTGACGGTGGAGGCGATATGTTCAGCACCGGCGGCAGTTTCGAGCTGAGCGGCACCATAGGGCAGCCCGACGCGGGGGTAATTTCCAGTGGGACGTTCACCCTCGGCGGCGGGTTTTGGTTCGAGTGCCCGCCCGGCGATTGCGACAACGACGGTGACGTGGATTTGGATGATTTCGTTGGGTTTCAGGTGTGTTTTGCAGGGCCTGGCGGCGGGCTTGGGCCCGGCTGTGATTGCTTTGACTTTAACGCGGACGGCGATGTGGACCTGGTGGATTTCGCCGGTTTCCAGGAGGAATTCAACGGGTAAGTGCCCGTGTGTAGGGTGGGTGGAACCTCGC
>JAGLWJ010000310.1 GCA_023133475.1 Phycisphaerae bacterium
CGTCTTCGTCGCCGTCGCCCTGATCCGCGTTGGCCACCGTCGGGCAATTATCACACACGTCACCCACGCCGTCTTCGTCTCCGTCAGCCTGATCCGCGTTGGCCAGCATCGGGCAGTTATCACACACATCGCCCACGTCGTCCTCGTCGCCGTCAGCCTGGTCGGGATTCGCCGTGCCCACGCAATTGTCATCCTTATCACAGATGTCATCGTCGTCCTGGTCGGGGCATTCGCCGCCACCACCGCCGCCACCGGCTTCACAGGTGTCGGTGACTTCGTTGCAGGTCTGGCTGCCGGTGCACGGGTATACGCCGGGCACACAGACTCCCGCCAGACACGTTTCCACACCCGTGCAGAAAAGTTGGTCATCGCAATCGGCATTCACCAGGCACTCGTCACACTCGTCCGGGACCCCGTTGGAGTTCACATCCGGGCTGGTGCCGGCAGCCAGGTCGCATTCGTCCAGGACCCCATTGGTGTTGCAATCCGTGCCGGTCCCACCGGTCAAATCCATATCATCGGGGAACCCGTTGGTGTTGCAATCCTCGCATTCGTCGGGGACGCCGTTGGTGTTGAAGTCCGTACTGGTGCCGGCGGCGATGTCGCAATCGTCAGGGATTTTGTCCTCGTTGCAATCCACGCTGGTCCCGCCAGCCAGGTCCATGTCGTCGGGGAATCCGTTGGTGTTGCAATCCTCGCATTCATCGGGGACGCCGTTGGTGTTGAGGTCCGCACTGGTTCCGGCGGCGATGTCGCACTCGTCCGGCAGGCTATTGCCGTTGCAATCGGTGCTGGTCCCGCCGATCAAATCCATGTCGTCGGGGAACCCGTTGCTGTTGCAATCTTCGCATTCGTCGGGGACACCGTTGCTATTGAGGTCCGCACTGCTACCGGCGGCGATATCGCACTCATCCGGCAGACTATTGCCGTTGCAGTCGGTGCTGGTCCCACCGACCAAATCCATGTCGTCGGGGAACCCGTTGGTGTTGCAATCCTCGCATTCGTCGGGGACGCCGTTGGTGTTGAGGTCCGCACTGGTGCCGGCTGCGATGTCGCACTCGTCCGGCAGGCTATTGCCATTGCAATCGGTGCTGGTCTCGCCGGCCAGGTCCATGTCGTCGGGGAACCCGTTGGTATTGCAGTCTTCGCATTCATCGGGGACGCCGTTGGCGTTGAGGTCCGCACTGGTTCCGGCAGCGATGTCGCACTCGTCCGGCAGGCTATTGCTGTTGCAATCGGTGCTGGTCCCGCCGGCCAAGTCCATGTCGTCGGGGAACCCGTTGGTGTTGCAATCTTCGCAATCGTCGGGGACACCATTGGTGTTGAGGTCTGTACTGGTGCCGGCTGCGATGTCACATTCGTCAGGGACATTGTCCTCGTTGCAATCCACGCTGGTCCCGCCGGCCAGGTCCATATCATCGGGGACGCCGTTGGTGTTGCAGTCTTCGCATTCGTCGGGGACACCGTTGGTGTTGAGGTCCCGGCTGGTCCCCGCAATGATGTCGCACTCGTCGGGGAGGCTATTGCCGTTGCAATCGGTGCTGGTCCCGCCGATCAAATCCATGTCGTCGGGGAACCCGTTGGTATTGCAGTCTTCGCATTCATCGGGGACGCCGTTGGCATTGAGGTCCGCACTGGTGCCGGCAGCGATGTCGCACTCGTCCGGGGCATTGTTCCCGTTGCAATCCGCGCTGGTCCCGCCGGCTAGGTCCATGTCGTCGGGGAACCCGTTGGTGTTGCAGTCTTCGCAATCGTCGGGGAGCCCGTTGGTGTTGAGGTCCGTACTGCTGCCGGCGGCGATGTCACACTCGTCCGGCGTAGTGCTCTCGTTGCAGTCCTCGCTGGTGCCCGCAACGATATCGCAATCATCCGGAACGCCGTTGCTGTTGCAATCGTTCTCAGCCAACTCCAGAATATCGGGAATCCCATTGTCATTGCAGTCCTTGGAAAACTCGTATGCGCCCATATCGACGATTGGAGCCGTGCCTTCGCCGGTATCCGGGGTGTTCGGGTCGTCGGTGAAACGCGGCAGGTTGTCCATGTCCGTGGTCACATCGCCCGGGACGGCGCCGTTGGTTCCGGCGTCGATGCAAGGCGAACCACGGCTCAGGCGCAGGTTATCGTCGGCGGTGCCGGCAATGTCATCAGGCCCATCGGGATCAAACAAACGCGGATTGATGTTGATATTGCCCATGCCCGCGTGCCCACCCTGAACGCAACTGTAGATGATGAACACACCCTCGCCACAAACCTGCGGGCACTCCTCAGCCAGATTCCCCCACACCACGCAGTTGCTCAGCCTCGGGCTACCCGAGCGGTTGTACACCCCTCCGCCGCAGACCGCCACACCGCCGCTGAGCGTGCAGTTGATCAAGGCCGGGCCGCTGGCGTCATTGTACATCGCGCCGCCGTTATCGGACTTATTCCCGCTGAATGTGCAATTGATCAAGCGTGGCTCGCTGGACTCTTCGTTGGAGAGTCCACCACCGTTGCCGGACTCATTGTCGCTGAACGCACAACTGATCAAAATCGGGCTGCTCGTTCTGTTGTGCACTCCGCCACCGTTTGCGGACTCATTTGCGTTGAACGTGCATTTGATCACGCGCGGATCACAGTATTTCTCGTTGGAGATTCCGCCGCCGCAGAGCTCAGCCCAATTGTTGCTGAAGGTGCAGTTGCCCAATTGCGGGTCGCTGTAGTCGAAATTGGATATCCCCCCTCCGTTCTCCTCTGCCAGATTGTCGCTGAACACGCAGTTGCTCAAGTGCGGATCGCTGAAGGCATAATTGGCCATCCCACCACCGTGCCCCGCCGAGTTCCCGCAAAACACGCAGTTGATCAACGTGGGATTGCCGGCCTGATTGTGCATTCCCCCGCCACTGTGTTGGGCGATGTTGTCGCGGAACGTACAGTTGGTCACCGTCGGGCTGCCCTGCTCGTTATACATCCCGCCGCCGGATATTCCCTGATCGCCGTTAACCGTGCCCCGGGTTCCTGTAGGGACTCGGGGGTTGTTGTACGTGTTGCCGCCACGTTCGGGGGAGAGTTCCACCGCCCAACCTCCGGTGATGGTAACCCCATCCAGTACGGCGTTTGGGGATGTGTAGCTGGTGATTACCACATGGCAACTGTTATCAAACAGGTAGCCTTGGCCATCGTCGTCGTTCAGATCGCCGCTCAGAACGGTCTCATACAGCCTCACGTCTCGCGCATCGGGGTCCAAGGCTCCGAAACCGGCATAGCCTCCGTCGATGGTTACTGCATCGCTTAACAGGAAAGCGGCGTGACGGTCGCCCGGCGTCACCGTATCACCCTGGTCTGGTTTGTAGATGCCCTGGGCAACGCGGATTTCCACGTCCACCCCGCAGGTGCTCGCTTCCGTCAGAGCATCTTGCAGGTTGAGGTAGGCATCAGCCCAACAGGAGCCGTTATTGAGCCCATTGGCACTGCTGTCATCCACATAGCGAACGATCTGCCCGAAAGCCCCAGGCACCATCAAGCCAGCCACGACCACGAAACCGATCCGTGCAACAAAACGCATCACCAGCCTCCTCTTGCCGAGAAACAGGTGCAAAACCACCCCACAACCGGGTGGTCAGCAAACCACGCCAATCCGATCAGAGATGTTCATTATTCTGACCGCGCCTCACATCAGCCACATAAAAGTGTAGCACATAACGGACAGTTGCACCACCCGCCCTACGTCATTTGGTTGCGGTGGATTATCGACACGGTTAGACTCTCGCCTCACTGTGGCACCGGCCGCTGACGACCCTGGGGTGTGGATTGGTGTGGTTGATGAACGGTAGCAGCTTGCCGCTGATCCGGCGGATCATACAGTGTTGGGCGCCCTCGATGATTCTGGTGGCGATTGCCGCCTGCGGTTGTGCACCGCAGTGGCACTATTCCTATGCCCAGGGTGAGCAGGAACGACAGCATGAGCGTCAGTCAGGCCAACCTGAACGCGACCTGCTGCTCTTCTACAAAGACCACTTGGACGCCAAATCAGGCCAGATGCAGGACGTACTGAACTCGCCGATTGTCAAGCCGCTCATTGCCGGCAAAATTCGTTGCATGTTGGTCACGAATTTTTTCCCCAACCAGCGGTACATGGCTCAGTATGGGGTTGACTCTGCTCCGGCTTTGGTGGTGGTGCATCCGGACGGGTCTTACCATGCACGGCAGGGGTTGATAACCGCGGAGCAGGCCCGCGATTTTCTGGCAGAGGCCACCGGGTCCGGAGCCAACCCCAAAACCGACATCCAAATTCTCCCGGTGCCCGAGTATTACTGGCACGGCTCTTATGAGGAGGCGGTGGCGTTGGCCAGCCGCCAGAACCGATCGCTCTTTATCGTTTATAAGTGGTGGTTGTCGGCGGAATCGACCGAGTTGTTGAATCGGCTTTCCCAACCGCGGGTCCGTCGCCAAGCCAGTGAGATGGCCCATTGTTTGTTGGACTGGGATTACATTCCCAATCGGGCGCACATGGCCCACTATGGGGTGAGCAAGGTCCCTTCGATGGTCATTGTCCGGGCCGACGGAACCTATCACAAATTGGTCGGCTTGGCCTCGGTGGAGCAGATCATTCGCTTTGTGGTCAAGTCCCGCTCGCCCGGGCGCCGGGCCACACCGCGGCGACAATCAGGGATTACGCCGGCAATCCATTGGCGGTACAACTACGAACGAGCTTTGGCGACGGCCCGGAAGCAGAAGCGGAATCTCTTCATTTTTCACCACTCCGTTTTTGTGGACGCATCCAACCGCTGTGCCCGATTGCTCGATCAGCCTGAAGCGGCGGCTTTGTTGGATGAAACCGTCTGCTGCCGGCTTGATTGGGTGATCGTGAAGAATCGTGAGACCGCCGCTCGCTTCGGCCTGACAGACCCGCCCGGTTTTGTCGTGCTTAGGCCGGACGGAACCTATCACGCACGCCCGGGCTCGGAGCAGCCAAGCGACCTGTCCGCCTTGCTAAAAGCCGCCCGGCACCCCGGCACCCCACTGAGCGGGGATGACGGGTAAGCTCGTAGGGTGGGTGGAACCTCGCGGAGCGAGGTGGAACCCACCATTCAAAGGCAAGAGGCAAGAGGCAAGAGGCAAGAGGCAAGAGGCAAGAGGCAACAAGGCAACAAGGCAACAAGGTGTCTTCTTCTGAGCCCCCAGCGGGGGCGGTGGAATAAAGCCCAGGGTGAAGCGAAGCGAGCCCTGGGGTAAGGCAACAACCTCAAACGAGCCCCCAACGGGGGCGATGGAAATCATTCGACACTGCTCGGACTCAAATGACG
>JAGLWJ010000311.1 GCA_023133475.1 Phycisphaerae bacterium
TACGCACGATTGAAGCGTAGACCGAAAAAATCAATTGCGACGCAGAGTGCTGTTATCCACCACACCCGCTTTCGTCTATTTTCTTTACTTTGCCTTGGCGTCTGATATAATGAACGCATTCTGGGGATGCGCGGATACGTTGTCGCGCAAAATCAACAATGTGTTTGTTTCTTGTTCACGGATTCGTCGTTATGGGCGAATCCGTGGAGTATTGACAGCCTGAGTTTTCAGGAAGGAAGCCCAACCAATGACCTTGCACCTGTCTCTGTTCACCTTGGCCCTTGCCCTCCCCTCCGCCGCCAACGACAACAACGTGGAGTGGACCGGAGTTACCCACGTCGATTGGCTGGATCGCACGCCGCGGTGCCCGGTTGACGGGGAGAGCTTCACGGTGTCTTTCCAGACCTACCGCTACGACATCACCGACGCCTGGGCCCGGGTCTGGACCGGCAGCGAGAGCTGGCACCAAGCTAACTGGTCGCACCATAACGGAGGCTACGATGTGTGGACGGTTACAATCCCGGCGTCCTCATCCACCGGGACACTGGAGTATTATATCCAGGTGATCGACGGGGTGGACATCGACTACCTAGGCCCCTACGGCATGTCGGACGATGCTCCAGCCGACGGGTGGTTCCTGGATTTCGCCACCACAAGCCACACCCCACTAGGCGCAACCCTGACCAGCGACGGGGGGGCGGTTTTCAAGGTCTGGGCCCCCAGCCCCTCAACCGCCAACGTAGCCGGGCAGTTCAACGGGTGGAGCAGCAGTGCCGATCCCATGACCAAGAGCGGTGAGTACTTCACCGGGCGGGTGGGTCCACCGGTCTCCGCAGGCGATCAGTACAAGTACGTGTTCAACGGCAGCCACTGGGCGCCCGACGCCCGAGCGCGAGCCCTGAACCCCGGGGACAACAATAACAGCTATATTATCGACCCCGATGCCTACGTGTGGGGTGACCAGGAATACTACCCGCCGCCGTTTGAAGAGATGATCCTTTATGAATTGCACGTGGGCACGTTTTCGGGATATAACGACGGGCTGAACGGCATGGGGACGTATCGTGACGTGGTCGATACCCACTTGGACCATTTGCTTTACCTGGGTATAACCGCCGTCGAGCTGATGCCTATCACCGAGTTCGATTACCACGAGTCGTGGGGCTACAACCCGGTCAACAACTGGGGCCCTGAGGAAGCTTATGGCAGTCCCGACGACCTCAGGTACATGATCGACGTCCTGCACCAGAACGGGATCGCGGTGATCCTGGACGTCGTTTACAACCATCTATCGTATAACGGGAACTACCTGTGGTGGTATGACGGGTCGCAGATTTACTTTGACGACCCGGCTTGCGACACTCCCTGGGGCTCGCAAATGGCGTTCTGGAAGCAGCCGGTTCAGGAGTATTACGAGCAGAACATCCTCTATTGGCTTCACGAGTTCCACGCCGACGGGTTCCGCATGGATGCCACCACGTATATGCGTGAACCCTTGGGCTGTTATCCCGCCGGGTGGGACATCATGACGAACATCAACAACTCGATGAACGCCCGCGCCGCCGACCGAATCTCGATCGCCGAGGAACTGCCGGACAACGGCTGGAGCACCGCGCCAACCGGGGCCGGAGGGGCAGGTTTCGACAGCCAGTGGCACGACCGATACAAATACGCCGTGCGTCAGGCCATCTTCGACGGCGCCTATGGCGACCCATATGTGCAGGAGGTTAAAGACGTCCTTTCGGGGCGGCTTAATGATGACACCAGCTCGTACATTCAGAACTGGGGCCAGTCGACCACGCAGTTGGTCAACTACGTCGAGACCCACGACGAAGCCGGCGACGAAAGCGGCGGTCAGCGATTTGCGGTGAGCATCGATTCCGGCGATCACTACAGCTACTGGGCCAAGGGGCGCTCCAAGCTTGCTCAGGGCTTGACCATTCTGGCTCCGGGCATCCCCATCTTTCTCCAGGGTGGTGAGTGGATGGAGGACATTCAGTTCGGCAGCGGGTGGCACAACCGCATCGACTGGCAAAAAGCAGCCGACCGTGGGCCTATCGTGCAGTTCTTCAGGGACGTGATCGCGGTCCGCAAGGGCAACGGCGGATTCCGCTCAGACGCCGGGGTTAACGTCTACCACTGCAACGAGAGCGGAAACGTGCTGGCGTTCCATCGTTGGGACGGCGGCGGGAATGACATAGTGGTGGTGGCCAACTTCAGCAGCAACAACTATTACGACTATCATCTGGGGTTCCCGCACGGCGGCACGTGGTATGAGTTGCTGAACTCCGAATCCGGAATCTACGACGGCAACAACGAGGGCAACGGCGGGAGCATCGAGACCAGCCACGTCTACAAGGACGGCTACAACGACTCGGCATGGATCACCATCCCGCACATGGGTTTGCTGGTGTTCCGCTTCAACGACCCGCCCAACCCGCCGGGCAACGGCGATTTCGACTATGACGGCGATACCGACCTGCGCGATTTTGCCACCTTCCAGGCCTGTTACGGCGGGGGGAGTTGTCCCGGATTCGCCGACATCGACCTGGACCGCGACGGCGATGTCGCCTTGGCAGATTATCAGGTATTCTACAATAACTTCTCCGGGCCCAATTGATCTTCAGCCGCAAGACGTAGGGCGGGTTTCACCCGCCATTCATGGCCACCACCCGCCGCCACGGACAAGGCCCGCGGCGAGGCTTTAGTGGTTGTTCCAGGCGTATTGGCGCGGGCCTTGTCCGTGCCACCCTTGGGCTTGTCGGGAGCACCCGGCGCCGGCATTTGAGTCGAGGGGCTTGAGGCGATACTATCATGATCGAACGTCCGGCAACGGCAAAACCCCGGATGAGTGGAGGAATCTCATGAAGACAAGTTGTGGCGTGGGTGCGATGGTGTTGCTGGGGCTGGGCTGCGTGGTCTGTGGATGTCGGGCGCATCCGGCGAGCCTGGGCCTGATGCTCGTGGGAGATGTGGTCGCCGACGCTGACGTGGATAAGCGAGAGAAGGAATTGCTGGGTAAGCCTCCGGCTGCCGCCGACGCGATGTTTGGCGAACGGACGGATACGTTCATCGATATGAACAACACGAGCAGTCAAGCGTTGTGGTATCCGGTAGACGTTGACCTGCTCACGGTGGATCGCTGGGTGGTGGAAGTATCCGAGGGGGAGATCGTTGTCCTGACCAAGACCAAGGAGAACATCGATGGGGTGGAGGATGTGATCCGCTCGGTGGGCTTGCGATTCAAGGTGATCGGCAAGACCCCCGCCCAGTGTCGGCGGGAAGGGAACCTGAAGAAGCCGGTGGCGAAATTCCGCTCCGTGAAAACCGACAGCCGGGTGTTCGTGTACGATGTGCGCAACTTCACCAACCTGAGGGGGGCCCGGTACTGCCTGCTGTGGTTCGACAGTTCGGGCGAATGCAATGATGTCAAGCTGGTCGGGGTGAGCGCCTCGACCAAGAAGGAACCGCTGGGCAGCAATTCGCCGTAGCTTCCTTCCGGCCGGAGCGTGGGAGAATGAGTGGATCATTTGAAGGCGTAAGAGCGGAGCTTGTCCGTGCAACTCGGCGCAGGCGAACCGAGGTTGGCACCTTATGTTCGTCGGGCAGAGCAGGTAGCCTGGACTGAGTTGCCATTACGGAGGTCTTGCTATGACCCATCGCTGCTCACGCTATTCGCCACTTCTTTGCCTTGTCGCCGCTTCAGTCCTCCCAATTCAACGATCTGTGGGTGAGGAACCTCAACAGGTATCCCCGAAGGCTCAAGCCGTCCTGCGGGGGCTCGCGGAGCATCTACAGAAGTTACGCTCTTTCAGCGTTGAGATGAGTATGTCTATGAACGCTGAGGGGCCAGGTATCAAACAGAAATACGACACCAAGCATCAGCTTTTCGTGAAGAAGCCTGACAAGCTTGCCCTGATTAGCGTGGGGGGCATTGTTGGGCATACCGTTGTTTACGATGGGCAGACGGAGTATGTACGGGATCCGATGTCTGGGGAAAGCGGAACGAGTACTCCCCCCGGCGAAGGTGGATTGGACAATCTGAGCTTGACTTATGTAGCCCCAGCAATGCCGCAGGAGGTAATTGCCATCTCCTACATCGAGGCTTTGACTTCAAGTGATCCCTATCCCAAACTGTATTCCAGCATCAACATAGGGGGGGGTGGCGTATGGCGGCATCGAGAAGATCGACGGGGTAGAATGCCATAAGTTGCAGATTACCCTTCGCGGCAAAGGTGGCTGGACTCTGTTTGTTGATACGAGCGACACTCCGTTGATTCGAAGGATTGAGCCAGATACTTCAGATGTCCCTGAAAATATGCCCAAGATGAAGCTGCAATTGTCCATTGTCTTCAAGAACTGGAAACTCAATACAGAAATCCCTGACGATCAATTCCAGATTCCACCGAGTGACAAGGTGGGCAAAGCGGCGTCACGAGGCAAAGATACAAAGAACTAGCATTTCTAGTCGGCGGGTGGCATGTACCTGAAAGAGTTCGATTGTCAAGAAGTTTTCCTGCATTTTGTCATAACGTTATCATGCAATCATCGTACACCTTCCCCGGTCCGTAGGCTGCGTGCCTACGGAATGGAGTGTTCCTGTGGCTCCTGGGGGCGGGGAGCGTTGCATGTTCTACGTGCCCACGGATCCCTGGCCATCATTTACGTGACGGAGCGCCAGCTACTTACGGGTTTATGCCCACGTTCTTGTCCGCCGGTTCACACCGGACGCCGTGAGCACCCCACAC
>JAGLWJ010000312.1 GCA_023133475.1 Phycisphaerae bacterium
GGCTGATCCACCGGCACCGACTCCACCGGCCCGGTGAACTCCATCTGGAAGATGTCATGGTCGAGCCCATCCACGTCCTGGTCACCGTCGATGTCGAAGGCGTCGCATTCCGCCCCCAACGGCCCGCCCCCCGGGCCGGTGAAGCAAGCCTGCAAACCCCCATAATCTCGCAGGTCTATATGACCATCCCCATTGGAGTCCTCACCCAACGCAACGACTCCACCCAACAAACCAGCCGAGACCAACACCAGCAAATGCGCGATCACTCTCATCGAGACCCTCCTTGTAGAAGGACAAACAGAAACAACCCTATCCAGCCTTCCAACCCCCAACCAATATCTCACGCGATTTATAGGATATGAGAAAAACGAGGCAGTGTCAAGTGCCGCTGCCGGGCACCGGCGTAGCAAAACTGTAGGGCGGGTTTTACCCGCCTTCATGACGAAGAGAGGCTTGCATCCGCAGAGCGAGAACTTCCTGCGAGGCCACGAGGCCGCGTTCGCGTCGGGCGTGGAGAGTGACTTCACACTGCCCACGATCGAGCTTAGAATGATGGCCTGGAGAAGGATTGCAGGTTCAACGATAGCCGAGAACACGATTGACCCGCAGATGTCAGGAGCCATATCGATGCCAGCTCTCTCTGAGACAGCGAGACTTCACCTGGAGCACTGCCCCAACTGCGACTACTCGCTCACAGGCCTGCCGGACAAGCACCGGTGCCCGGAGTGCGGCTTTGCCTACGACAAGACGATGGAGGAAATCTCCAATCGATGGGCCAAGTATGCGGTTGCTGGTTTCGTTCTGTACTCCTGCTGTTACGCTGCCTGCGTGCCCCTGTGGTTCTGGGGCCGGCGAGCGACGCTGGCGTTTGACATACTCTGCCATAGCATCATGCTGCTGTTCTTATGGCGTGTGATGCGGCATCGACGCTGCAAGGCGTTTCTTTGGCTCGGCGGGATCACCCTGATTGGGCGCGGACCGGAGCCCGAGCATTTTCGCTGGGAGAGCATCAAGGCCGTGGCATGGAGCCGGATCGATGGGCGTGTGGTCTTGACCGCTCCGGACAGCAAGAGAGTCACTTCCATTAAACCCGTGTTTTTCGGCGCCCATCACCGCTCGAAGGCATTCGTCGCCTCAGCCGAGAAGTGGAAGAAACGGCACTGGGCCGCTCGCGAGGAACGCGAGGCGCAAGCCTGTCCCCAGTAGTCGATTCCCGGCAGACGCATGTTGTGGCGGTGATGATCTGAGCTCAGCAGGACAACGCGAGTCGACGTCTGGCTGTCCTGTGCGCGACGTGGATGGCGCTGAATCTAACAATCCTCTCCAACGCGACCCAGCGTCTGCCGCTCTTCATGGTTGGCTCCGTTGTGCTGATTCCCCTGTTTGCCGCGTGGCGATTCCAGCTCGGCGGTGTAGAATATGAACATGAAGATGCACGTGATTCAAAGAACCCTTCTGCTGTGTTTTTTGGTGGCGTCCCCCTGCTTCGGCTGGGGGCGCGACGGGCACAAGATCGCATCCAGCATCGCCACGCACTATCTGACGCCGGAGGCAAAGGGTGCGATCGCCAGACTGCTCGGGAACCAGTCACTCGCCGACGTGTCCACTTGGGCGGACGAGATCAAGTCTGATCGATCCTATCGGTGGGCCAGCCCGCTGCACTACGCGAACGTCAAGCCCGGGGCAGAGGGCTTCGACCTCGAGCGGGACTGTCCTCCGCAGGGCTGCGTGGTCTCGGCGATCATCAAGTGCACGGGGTTGCTTCGCGGCAAGGGCGCGGGTCCCGCCGAGAGAACGGAGGCTCTCAAGTTCCTGGTCCACTTTGTTCAGGACGTGCATCAACCTCTTCACGTCTCACGGGCCAGGGACCGGGGCGGCAACGACATCAAAGTGGAGTTCTTCCACGACCGGACGAATCTGCATTGGGTCTGGGATTCGGGCTTGATACGCTGCACGAAGAAGCGGTGGCCCGCCTACGCGGCGGAGCTTCAGCGATCCATCACGCCCGAACAACTCGCCGAGTGGAGCAGGGCTACGGCTCCGGTCGAGTGGGCCACCGAGTCCTACAAACTTGCCATGAGCCACGCGTATGCAATCCCCAAGGACGGGCAACTCGGCCGGCCATACTTTGAGCGGTGCATCCCGATAGTAGACCGGCGACTTGCGATGGCTGGGGTGCGCTTGGCGACACTGCTTAATGCGATCTTCGCGGAAGGTGCCGTGCCGAACCCCGCCACCCAGCCGAGCCGATTCCGCCCTTCGCAACTCCAAGGCGGCGATGGATGTATTCGAACGTTTGGAACGGCGAATCAAGGGGACGCTGATTTATGAAAAATCAATTCTTTGAACGTCCGATCCTAAATTCGCCCTACGAATACCCGAGGCAACACTGGGAACTGGTCCCCAGCGACATGTTGGGCGACCTCGAACGTGCCAAGATCGTCATCACCAACTACCACGCCTTCAAACTCCGCGAACGGATGGATCTCTCGAAGGGCGGCCGTTCTCTTCTTCAGGGCCGGGGCGAGGCGCTGAACACCGTGGAAACCGAGGGGCAGATGCTTCAGCGTGGTCGAAATCAAGGGCTACCGCCGCGAGGACGCCAAGGAGAAGAAGACGACGATGGAGACCTATTGAGCTCCCGGCGTGAACAACCTCCACACGTACGGTCGCTGGGCGTTCGCCGAGTTCTGCGACGTCTACGAGATGCAGGCCGACTTCGAGACCAAGGTCGAAGAACACTTCAACAAGATGATCGAATCCGCCACGACCCTGCGAAAGGAAACATTGGATGTCATGGCACCTGTCAGCCTTATGTCACAAAAAATGGTCACACCCCTCCGGCAGCCGCCGCGAGGTCGACAACGTGTTCAACAAGATGATTGATGCTGTTACGGCGGAACCTGTTCAGGGGGTGGCCGATGGCAAGGTATGACAATCCCGAGTATCTCGCCGGCCTACTCCACGAGCTTTGCCAACTGCCACATGAGACCGAGTGGGTCGAGTTCAAGTGCAACAACGACAACCCCGTGGAAATCGGCGAGTACATCTCGGCACTGGCTAACTCCGCGGCGTTGAAGGGCAAGACTAACGCCTACCTGGTCTGGGGCGTCGTGGATAAATCGCACGAAGTCGTCGGGGCGACTTTTCGGCCAACCGAAGCGAAGAAGGGCAACGAGGAGCTTGAGAACTGGCTTGTTCGCTTGCTCAACCCCAGAATCCACTTCCGCTTCATCGAGTTTGACGTGGATGGCAAGCACATCGCGATGATCGAGATCCCCCGCGCTGCGCACCAACCCGTCCAGTTCCAAGGGGTGGAGTACATCCGCGTCGGTTCGTACAAGAAGAAACTCAAGGACTATGCGGAGAAGGCGCGAGAACTCTGGCGCATCTTCGACGTGACACCGTTCGAGCATCTGGTGGCGGCAGAGCGGATCGATGCCTCCGATGTGTTGAACCTGCTGGACTATCCGGCTTACTTCAAGCTCCTGGACATGCCGCTGCCCGAATCACGCGATGGGATACTTCAACGGCTGGCGGACGACCACATGATCGAGACCTGCCAGGGCGGGGGGTGGAACATCCTGAACCTCGGCGCGATTCTGTTCGCGTCCGACCTGTCGAAGTTCCGACACCTCGCGCGTAAGGCGATGCGTGTCATCGAGTACGATGGCGATGGGCGCGTGAAAACGAAACGCGAGTACGGGGGCCACAAGGGATACGCCACGGGCTTCGAGGGTTTGATTGGTTTCCTCAAGGGCATACTGCCCGAGAATGAAGTAATCGGCGAGGCGCTCCGCAAGACCGTCCCCATGTACCCGGAACTGGCCATCCGCGAATTGGTCGCAAACGTCCTCATCCACCAGGACTTCACGATAAGCGGGGCCGGGCCCATGGTCGAAGTGTTCGACGGGCGCCTGGAGATCACCAACCCCGGCGAGCCGCTGGTCGACACCCAGCGTTTTCTCGACACACCGCCGCAATCACGCAACGAAGCGTTGGCGTCCTTCCTGCGGCGCGTGGGCATCTGCGAGGAGCGTGGCAGCGGCATAGATAAGGTGGTGTCCGAGACCGAGTTCTACCAGTTGCCGGCGCCATTGTTTGAGGTCGTGGGTGGGCATACCCGCGCGGTCCTCTTTGCCCATAAGCCGTTCGCCGAGATGGACAAGGCCGACCGGATACGGGCCTGCTACCTGCACGCCTGCCTCCAGTACGTCCAGCGCAAGTTCATGACCAATAGCACGTTACGAGACAGATTCGGGATCGCCAGCAATAACCGGGCTCAGGCGTCCCGCCTGATAAAAGCGGCGCTTCAGGCTGGCAAAATTCGACAAAACGACCCCGAAGGCGAGTCCAGGAAGGACACGAAGTACGTTCCATTCTGGGTTTAGGAGTTGAATCGGCCTTGTGCCGCTTATGTAGCGCCCATTTGACGCCCATTTGACCAGGGCGATGAGCGCCCCCAAATATGGACGAAAGGAAGCCGCTGACCACAATATGTCGGGGGGCAACAACCCTCGGCCTATTTGACGCCCATTTGATCCAGTCGCCTCGCAAGGCAAGGACACACGATGGCCAAGAAGAAATCCGTCAGGAAGAAAACGAAGAAGAAGGTCGAAACCCTCACGCACGACGAGGCAAAGCGGCCGAACATTCCCACCGCCGAGTTTCAGTCGGTTATGGACAAGGACGACCAGAGCCCGATCCGCGTGGCGCATGAGCGCCGCAACCGCGACCTCGACCCGCACGACGCCAACTGGACCAACCGCATGATCCTCGGCGACAGCCTCCAGGTGATGGCGTCGCTCGCCGAACGCGAGGGCCTTCTAAGGCGGATAGTGAGAACTGACGCAACGTAAACACAACACCGAAACAGATCGATATCTGGCTCAACGTTCCTTCGGAGCACCAACGGTTGGAGTTCAAGGAGGCGAAGACCCAGTTTGATAACCACAAGCTGTACAAGTACTGCGTTGCCTTGGCTAATGAAGGCGGCGAATTGTTGCTCGGCATCACTAATAAACCGCCACGTTTAGCCCGCATTTCTCACACCGCAGAGATCGCGGAGATCGCAGAGAATTTTTTAGAAAGAAGTTACAGCTAAATTA
>JAGLWJ010000313.1 GCA_023133475.1 Phycisphaerae bacterium
GTCCGAAACACTGAACATCCCGAAGCGGTGCGATTCCGCCTCGTGCTGCGGGAAATCGCGGTCGAATACGGCACGCAGGTGGATCGCTTCGAGGTCGAGAACGGCGTTGTCACCTTCCGCGTTGGGAGCAAGGAAATGTGCGCCGCGATCTTGCGTCAGTTTCAATCGGCGATGCAGAGCGTACCGGAACTGCTGCTCGACGAACCGGAGTTCGAACGAAGGACGGAAAGGATCAGGCAGAAACGGCGGCGAGAATGAACGCGGAAAGAAGGACGGTTCAGCTACCACCAACGCCCGCAGACGCCGGTGGTAGCCGCACGGCGATGATGTCGCCGGTACCGTTCCGGTAGGTTACCCGACCTGGGCCATGATGTCAGCCGCCCTGTTCAAGTCCAGCTCGGCGTAGACCTCGGTAACCGCGGACGAAGCGTGCCCCAGGACCACTCGCGCCGCCTCAATGCCGAACTCCTTACGCAGGAATGTCGCGGCGTTGTGCCGCAATTGGTTCGGCGACCAGCGGTGCTGCTTCCTCCACTCCCTGATCTCGTCCTTGTTCAGCCCCTTGGGCGGCGGAAAAGCCTTGTCGCACGCCCGCTTGATGGCTTGGGCGTAGCTCCGTCGGGTGTACCGCGGCCCCGCCTCGACCTTCGGGTTCGGCTTGGCGCGGCAGAACTGGCTGGGCTGCACCCGCGTCCTGCGTTTTGTCCGAAGGCGCTGACGGAGTTCGCAAACGGCATCAGCGGGGCTGAAGATGAACGCATCGAGGTCATGCTTCAGAAACGGGGACATAACCTGCTGGGCTTTGGGGCCGATGAAAACGACGCGATTGCGACCGTGATGCTCGGTCTTGTGTGAACCCGGTTTGTACACCCAGATTCTGCCGGACATGTCGAGATCACCGGTTCGCATGGCGGTCGCTTCCCCCGGCCGCATCCCCGTCAGGAGTTGGAGTTCAGCCATCGCTGCTACCTGCCTGGGGAGAAGCTTCAGCACTTGCTTGATGCGTTTCTCGGGGGCGGGCTCCACAGGAGCCGACTCCCGCGCCTGCGAACGGTTCCTCTTGAGCGGCTCAAGCGCCTGGAGGGCCTGCAATACGCTGGTCGACACAAACTGGTTGCTCACGCCCCATTTGAAGATGCGACGAATACGGTTGACGCGGGCGTTGACGACGTTGCGACAGAGCCCTGCCCGGATCATGGCGCGGCGAACGGCCTTCAGCTCGGGCGGCCCGAAATCCGCCACCAGTGTCTTGCCGTAGAGCCGGGAAAGCTGCCGGACGGCATCCTTGATGTTCTCGAACTCGCCGGTTGGATGGCCATTCTTGACGTAGTAGCCTTCGGCGTGCTCCAGGTAGGCCACGACGAGTTCGCCTACGCTCAGGGCACGCGGCGAATCGAGCAGCTCACGTCGCTCGGTCAGTTGCCGGTGGTTCGACAGCCACTCGGCGATGACCTGTTCGTACCGTTGCCGGCTCTCCTCCGTGCCATGCTGGCCGAGGTAGATGTCGCGGCCGTTCAGCCGGACGACGGCCAGGCCGGAAGGCTTGTGGAGGCGATACTTGGGGATTCGTGCGGAACGTCTGTCGGGCATGATTTGGGCTCCTCGAAGCTCGAAAGTGGTAATTACCACTTTTCGGGGCTTTCAGAGCCGCTCTGCCCGACGCAGGCAGGTACGCTAAACAGCGTTCGGCCAAGGGATTATATCAAAGCGGGCGATCGGATTCGAACCGACGACGTCCAGCTTGGGAAGCTGGCATTCTACCACTGAATTACGCCCGCAAACGCGGTTTTGCACTACATTTCGCCACCGTTCTGCACTATAATTCTTCAGGCGGCGAGGGCTGCGATGCCCTCCGCAAGCTAACGAAACATTGTACCACAAAGCCCGAGCATGGCAACGCATCGCAAGAAACGAATTCCCAAACTCTGCTACACGAAACTCCGGGGCATCGGCTGGCACGTCGCGATTCGGGATCCCGAGACCGGCCTCCCGCGTAAGATCCGGTTCGGAAACGTGGACAAGCGGAAAGCGGAGAAGCTGTACCATGAGTGGTTGGCCGAGCACCTGGGCGTGGGTCCAAACGGCAACCCACAGACGAAGTCGCCCAAGCCGCGACGGCGGAACCAGGCGGCCCCGGTCATGGTGCCGGGTTGCATCCTGGAGATATCAAGCCGGTTGCGCGAACTGGAGAAGACACGGACAGGGAGCACTCGCCCGCATGCGCGTCGAGGATGTCGCGATGGAGGACGTAGAGGAGTTCAACCGCGGCATCGTCGAACGCGGTCTGTCCGCTTCACAGGTCTCGAAGCGGCTGCAGATGGTGAAGTCCCTCATTGACCGGGCTGGATGGCCATTGGCATGGGCTTTGGCCAGAGCGACCTGGCGGCGGTTCGCGCGGGTCAGATCGACGGCGAAGCATACAACCTTCGACGCGGAAAGACCGGCATCGCTCGCTACGGTGACACGCCGAAACTCGTGTGGATTTTGCTCCAGAAGTACCTCTCAACTCTCCGCGGTCTCTGCGTGCTCCGCGGTGAAATATCCGGGCTAAACATTCCCGCCTCCTACGGGCTTTGGACTTTGGGCCGAACGGCGGGTAGAACCCGCCCTACGTCATTGGACTTTGGACCTTGGACTTACAGTGTTTGCCTTACAGCGTTGAGTGGCCCTCGCTTGTCCGGGTTTTGGGTTCGTGGGTCTGGCGGGCGAAACCGGATACGTGATCGTACACAGTGGCCAGAAACCCAATCAGCGGAAAACCGCTACGCGGAAATGGTGACGGCACCAGACGCTCCAGGGTAGGGGCAGACTCCGGTTTGGGCGGCAACTCCAACTCGTCAAGGCCCTCCGCCGCCGACCAGAACGCACGCGGATCGTCGGGCAATAGCGGAGGTGTGCGGTCAGTGTCTCGGGCCATGTTTATCCTACGGCTTCTTGTGAGAGCATAATATAGTCGCGTAACTCCTGCGTCGAAAGCCCGGTCAGCCAATCGTCACCACTTCCGATGATGTTCTCCGCCAAAGCTCGTTTGGTCTCCAACATGCGATCGATGCGATCTTCGACGGTCCCGATGCAAACGAACTTGTGGACCTGTACACGGCGGGTTTGGCCGACACGGTGCGCCCGGTCGGTGGCCTGGGCTTCCACGGCGGGGTTCCACCAGCGGTCGAAGTGAAACACATGGTTGGCAGCGGTCAGGTTAAGCCCCAACCCACCGGCTTTGAGCGACAACAGAAAAACGCGAATCCCCCCGTCGGGGTCCTGGAACCTGTCCACCATCTGGGTGCGGCGTTTGACTGGTGTCCCGCCGTGCAGGAACTGAAGCTCGATCCGCAGGCGGTCGGTCAACAATTGCTCGAGCAGATGGCCCATCTCGCGGTACTGGGTGAAGACCAGTGCGGCATCGCCCTCAGCCAGAACCTCCTCGAGCATCTCCACCAATCGCTCGCATTTGCCGCTACGACCGTTCAGTGGGCCTGACCGCCCCGGAAGCTGGCAGGGATGGTTGCATGCCTGCTTCAACCGGGTGAGCATGCCCAAAATCAACCCGCGCCGGCGAATACCACTGGTGGTGTCGATCACCCCCAGCGTCTCGTCCACGATTCGCTGATACAAGCGGGCCTGTTCCGGGGTCAAATTGCAGAAGACTCGCATCTCCATCTTCTCGGGGAGGTCGCAGATCACGCTCGGGTCGGACTTCACACGTCGCAGCATGAACGGCTGAAGCAACCGCCGCAACTGCACCTGCCCCTCGCGGTCGCCAAGCTTCTCGATGGGGACCACGAACCGCTTGCGGAACTGAGCCGCCGAGCCAAGCAGACCAGGGTTGAGCGTATCCATGATTGACCACAGCTCGGGCAAATGGTTCTCGATCGGCGTTCCGGTCAGCGCCACGCGGCGAGTGCTGGGGATGGAACGGATGGCCATCGTCTGGTTGGCCTGGGGATTTTTAATCTTTTGGGCTTCATCGAGCACGATGCGGTGCCACTTGACCCGCCGCAGGTTGTCCAGGTCACGATAGCCAAGGGCGTAGGTGGTGAGCACCACGTCGTGCTGCGGGGCTGCCTGGACAAAACTATCCCCCATAAGCCGCTCGGGGCCATGATGCACCAGCGTACGTAGCGGGCCGCCCGAACCGTCCGGGGCAGAGCCGGTGAACCGCTCGATCTCCCGCTCCCAGTTGCCCACCACCGAAGCCGGGGCAAACAGCAACGTGGGGCCGACATCATGCCCCCCATGCCGCTCGTGCAGCAACAGGGCGATGAGTTGAATCGTCTTGCCCAAGCCCATGTCGTCAGCCAGACAAGCCCCGATCCCACAACGATCGAGAAACACCAGCCAATCCAATCCCCGCCGCTGATACGGGCGTAGGGTTCCCTGAAAGGTGGCTGGCTGCGGAAGCGATTCGAGTGTGGCGGACGGCGACTCGCGCAGCAACCGCTCGATCCACTCGCCTCCGCCCAACCCCAGGACGGGGAGCCCGGATTTGATGCCCTCCGCTCCGCAGGCGATACGCAGGGCGTCGCGCAGGCTCATCCGGCAGGCTGGTTGTGCACGCATAAACGTCAGGGCATCACGTGCCTCATCGGTGTCGATTTCCAGCCAGGCATCGTGATACTTGACCAGCGGTGTCCCTTCAGCCACCAACCGCTCGAACTCCGCGTGGGAGAGTTGCATGTTCCCGATCGCCACCCGCCAGTCGAAATCCATCAAACAGTCCAGCCCCAGCACCCCGGTAGTGACTGAGCCGGGTGCATCACCGGTCTGGTCGGGGCGTGCATACAAGCGCATCCCCAGACGCCGTTCCTGCTGGGTGGCCCACTCCGGAACCGTCACCCCGAACCCGCGGGCCTGCAAAAGCGGAGCCCACTCCCTCAAGAACGCATGGGCCTGGCTGGTGGTGAGGTTCGCCATCGCCGGGGGAGCATGCTCGGGCAGGTCCTCCAAAAGTGGGAACACCTGCTTGGCGCGGGACAGCTCAGCCAACAACTGATCGCGTCGATGCCCCAGATGCCGGCCCAGCAATGTCGGGCGTCCGCCCGGTTCCGACCACACCTGAGCCACCTCGAGCCGCTGGCCCTTGTCCCCCTGAGTTTGCAAATGCAGCTCGACCTGCCACGACGGCTTGCCGACCGGGCTGTCGGCTGTGGAACTGCCCGTGGTCTCGCGGTTGTTTTGCGGCTCGGTCAGAGTAAAACATAACCGTAGCGGTTCGGCAAAGGTCCCCTCCTCCAGCCGCCCCACCCACGTGCGCACCCGATCCGCCAGCAGGAGGTTATCCTCATGAGAGCCTTGGATGATCCGCCGTTCACCCAACAGCGCGGAAAGCCACCGGATCTCCGGGGCTTGTTCCTTCCGTGCCCGTTCGTGGATGCGTTCGAAGAAGATATCCTCCGCCACGTTCCGCCGGATCACCGCATCCAGCGTTGCCCCGACGAAATCCTCGACGAGCCGGATAGGGTCTGCCTCGGTGTCGTCCTCGTCTAAATCTTCGGTGACCACCGCACAGCAAACCGGCGGCATAATGGCAGACAAATGTTCTAACCAGGCGAGTTCATCGCGGTCGTGTGCGAAAGGGCGCCACAACGCGGCGAATTGCCCGTCCGCCTGTTCCTCGACATCCGGCACGAACTGCTGGTGAGCCAGCAACCAGAGCGTGTACCTCGCCAGCACCGCCCAATACCGTAGCGAGTCCCCACACGCCTCCGGCAACGGAGACGGCAGGTTGGCCAACAGATCAATCGTATCCGCTGCGGAAAATGCCAGCGTCGTAACGGTGACTTGCCGGAAGGGTGATTCGCCGCCCCTCCCGGGGGCACACGGCAGCCAAAGTGAGACCGAAGCCTCGTCCGCCACCGAAGCCAGTAGCACGTCCGTGGACAAATTGCCGATCGCCACGCGCAACGCCGCCGCGGCAGAGACCGCCGTGTCGGTTGCCGGCCGTTTTTGCCCCCAAACGTGGAGCCGGGAATCCCACCAGTTGCCGTGCAAGATCATCACTAACCCACCAGCCAAATCACGGTGTGCGGCATTGTTCGAGCCTTGCTGCCGTCACCACCCACGCCGGTAGTCCGGCGAACCCCTGTGTATACTGCACCACGGCGGTCCCGCAAAGCCCCACACCACCTGATGAGTGCCCCATCCAGAGCAATCGCATCTAATTCACCACGGAGCATGCAGAAAATGGAGAATGGAGAATGGAGAAGCGCGGTGATCGCAACTGCGCCGGTGTGTTTAGCGGCGACAAATCCGTAGCGTT